>CAZPXL010000119.1:1818-6796 GCA_964591005.1 uncultured Eubacteriales bacterium | reverse complement strand
GTAATTCTCAAAGAGCAAAGACCTTATGAAAAAATATAATCAAAAACTATTGACTATATATAGTAGGCTACCACTCTTATGCCCCAGAGGAATGTCCTGATTCTCACGTCTCATTTCTCACGTCTCACGTCTTAAATCACGTCTCACGACACAGTTAGAATACTGCGACGAAAAACCATACGATCATCACGATCTCTATGGCCAGCTTCAGTAAAAATCCTCCCATAAAACCGATGAGAGTACCCACGCCAACCCTGAAAGCCTTTTCCAGGGTATTTTTCAGATACAGCTCGCCGGCCACCGCTCCTATGAAAGGTCCGAATATGAGGCCAAAGGGTCCCAGCAAAACTAATCCCAGCAAACCGCCAATGATGCTCCCCCATACAGCTTCTTTGGATCCGCCGTACCGTTTGACACCCCATGCCCCGGCAATATAGTCAACGAAAAATATCAAAGCCACCGCCAGGCCCTGTCCAAAAAAGAATGTCCAAGGCAAATTATTGAAATTTACTGTCAAGCCGTATAAAAACATGCCCAGCCAGATTAAAGGCGCACCCGGCAGCGCAGGCAGCACGGTGCCGGCCACACCCGCTATAAAGAACACAACCGCTAAAATCATTCCAATAATGGACATGTTTTTACACCTCTATCTTATATTTTAATATATTATACGATAAAAAAGACCACTTTAAGTGGCCTTTTCCATTTTTATCGTTTAAATTACATCACCGGTTAAATCTATATCAATTGCCTTTCGCCTTCGTATGATACCTTTTACCCTGCCGGTGGTCTCTCTGACAAATTCACCAGCGGGTTCACCCGCGCGCCGCCGGCTGATCTTTGAAAGGGCTACAAATGCCAGCGCGGCCGCTCCTATCCCGGCCATGGTGCGAAACGAAAACATAACAGCGCCCCCTTTTAAGCTTATGTGATATGTTTATCATTACCGGAAGCGATGTATATATTCAATTTATTTTAATTCAACATACCTATAATTTTCTGGCTAAAATTATTTCTCTGCCGCCGGCAAGGTTAAGATTTACATCGTAGAAACCGGCATCGCCCAGCCATTCCGAATACTGATCATAAGTCCAGGTACCACCGTTCATGGTATTGACAAGCATGTTCACTCCGAAAACCGCCGCCATCGGGCCGGACCCCCTGACAAAATCCGCAATCGCAATCTTCCCGCCGGTCTGAAGGACATTCCAGGCCTTTTTAAAAAGCTCCCTGTTTTCATGTTCGCCATATATGTGGCATATACTTCCTAAAAATGCAAGGGAAAAAGGTCCCTGGGGCAGCCCCACGTTAAAATCTCCCGCTGCCATTATTATTCTTTCCTGCCCGTCAAGGAAGGCGGACATATATTCAACAACTTCGGGGAGATCCAGCACTGTCACATTCGCGCCCAGGGAAGCAAACGCTCTTGCGTAAGTAAGCGGTCCCCCGCCGATATCCAGCACTCTTGCACCATGGCCCTCTCCGTTAAGGCATAATTCAGCAATCGCCTGAGAACTCTGCCTGGCGCTCAGGCTCATGGCGGCCATGAAATACTTTGTCCTTTCCTGCCGCTTTTCTTTTGGGCGCGGCTTCCCTGTGAAAATCACTTCCGGCAGGGTCAACCATGACCTGATTACATTGTAGCGGTGCATGAATGAAAAACCCGTATATGACTGTGATTCACTGTTAAAAAGCATGTCCCGGGCGTCCTGGCTCAGGGTGAGCTTATCTTTTTCTTTGCTCAGGTATCCCAGTGCCTCCAATGCTTCAGTAACAACCCACACCGCCCGGACGTCCGCGCCCATAAACCCCGCCAGCTCAGACACGGACATCGGCCTGTCATTAAGGTTTTCAATAATTCCAGTCTCAACCGCCGCGCTCAGGATTAATAATTCCTGCGGCACCGTAAGCGCTGTTGCATCCGGCATTTCCTATTCGCTCCTCACCTTATTTTATCTGTCGGGATCAATCATTGTCCCGGGCCGTCGCGGGCCTGGCGTCAACCAGGTAGCGGGCTATGCCGGCGTATACCGACCAGGCTATTTTATTCTGGTAAACGGGGTCCAGCATAAGTTTTTCCTCGGCGGGGTTGCTGATAAAACCTATTTCTACAATAACGCTGGGCATTTTAGTCATCCTGTTGGCAAAATAATCCACCTGTTTGGCCTGGCGGCCGGGGTTATCCAAAAAGTTGTTTAATTCCTTCTGGATGGCCTCAGCCAGCTTTTTGCTTTCTTCAGACCCCGGCTGTGAAAATGTCTGCGCCCCGCACTGCCGCCTGTCCGGAAAGCTGTTAACGTGTATGCTCAAGAAAATGTCAGCGTTATTCTGATTTGCCAGTTCCACCCGCCTGGTCAAATCCTGCACCTTAATTTTATATAGATTCTGCAACTCCGAATCACTCAGGTCCCGGTCATTTTCCCTGGTCAGCAATACTTCAGCTCCGGCCTGGCGAAGGGTATCAGCCAGTTTCTGCGAAACTTCAAGTACGATATCCTTTTCATGCACACCATTGCTTCCCAGGGCGCCCGGGTCAACCCCTCCGTGACCGGGGTCGATTACAACCAGTTTACCTGCCATGACCCATGACAGAGCTGCGATACATCGCTCTTCATAACGGGCCGAGACAAATTTATAGCAGGCCATAGACGCTGTCAGAATAAGAATTAAAAAAACAGCGCTGCTCTTTTTTAATATTATTGTCCGCAGTAAAACAGTCAATTACAGTTCCTACCCTTCCAATAATATGGACAACCTGATCAGGTCGCTGTTACTTTTTTTTAGAAGGGTATGCTCTTTTTCTTAAAATATGTTCGTTCCGCATATGTAATTAATTTTTGGCACAATCTAAATATTATGCTAAAAGCGTTAGAATCTATAGATAATTTACCTGAGGGCAAAAAGAATAATCTTTTGGACCAAATATACTTCCCTGTCCAGAAAGAGTTAAACGATGTTGAAAAAAAGCTTGGGCAGATCTGCCGCTTATCAGAACTGAAACCCCTGCTTAAAGGCGGAAAACGGCTGCGGCCGGCGATGGTTTTGCTTTCTTCGCTCTTTGGCCGCGGACCATGTCCGGGTGTATCCGGCCTTGCCTCCGCCGTGGAAATACTGCATCTGGCCACTTTAGTCCACGATGATATTATTGACGGTTCCTTAAAACGCCGGGGCGTGCCCACTATTAACGGACTTTTTGGAGATACAACCGCCATCCTTGCCGGCGACTACCTCTTTTTTCTTTTTTTAGAGCACTCCGCAAGCCTTGGACAATATGCCCTTTCATCCCTTTCCGGTGTTTTAAAAGACATGATCAGGGCGGAGTTTGATCAGCAGCGGGATCTTTTCAACTTTGAAGCTTATGAAACGAGCTATTTAAAACGGTCATCCCAGAAATCAGGAACATTCCTTTCCTGCTGCTGCAAATTAGGCGCCCTGCTGGCCGGCGCCCGGCCCGAGGATATATGTTCTTTAGAAAGATTCGGCCTTTTTTTGGGAATATCCTTTCAAATTACAGATGACCTCCTTGATTTTCAGGGGAAACCTGACACAACCGGCAAGCCCTTCTCCAATGATATTATTCAGGGTGTATTCACCCTTCCTTTGATCCATGCGCTGAAAAACAGCCCCAATAAAAATACCCTGCGAGATTTAATTAAAAAAAGGAAGCTGCCACACTCATCACTTGAATATATCGTCAATGACCTGCGCGAAAACGGGTCTTTTGATTACGCGGCAGGATTGGCAAAACGCTTCGCGCTGCTGGCGGAACGCGCTTTATCCTCACTGCCCGCAAATCCTGCCAGGGACAGTTTCTGCTCTTTAGTTGAATTTATAACGAAAAGAGAATATTAAAACAAATAGGGTAATTAAAAAAACAGAGGGTGATTTTTTTGAATTTTAACGAGGCTGCAATTAAACCAGGGATTGTTGGTTTCTTCAGGATAACAAGGTTTCTGCCGGTAGTGGCTTCAACATTAGGCGCTTTTGCCCTTGGTATTCTTCCTGCTATTGCCTTGAATGGTTTCAATTTTATGACTGCCTGGCACGTTCTTCTGATCGTTTTTGCCGGGCTGGCCCTGCACTGTGTCACCGGCCATGCTTACAACGATTATGCGGACTGGCGATCCGGCACGGACAAGCTCAGCCCCGGCATACTGTCCGGGGGCTCCGGCGTGCTCGAAGATGGTTTGTTAAATGAAAGATGTCTCCTGTACATCGGCCTGGCAGGGATGGCGCTGCCGGTGATAGCAGGTTTTTACTTTTACAGCCTGAGAGGTGTCAATGTCATATACGTCCTTTTGATCGGCATCTGGGCGGGTGCGGCATATTCCCTGCCGCCTTTCAGACTGGCTTACCGTCCGCTGGCGGGTGAATGGCTGGCCTTGTTTCCGGCTTTTATCTCTATTACTGCCGGTTCATTTTTTATTCTAACAGGTGAAGTAAGCCGGCAGGTAATTATAGCCGGGATCATCCATGGGCTGATAACACTTGGCTGGATAATGCAGCATCACCTTGCCGACATTGAATCAGACCTGCATGCTGTTCCGGTTAAAATTACAACTCCCGCGCTGGTTTTTAACAAATGGGGGCTGTGCGCCACCAGGTTCGTTCCCGCCGTATATTTCTTTTTTGCGGCTGTTATAAGTCTCGCAGGCGGCATAATGATTAAACCGTTTTTAGCCCTTTCTGTTATACCGTCCTGCCTGTGCATATACCTTGCTTTCATAACCGATCCATCCGACCTCCGTTCAATTACATCTGAAGAATTGAAAATGCTTGCCGCTGCGTCTGTCAACGCGGCAGTTCTGGCGGTAATTTTAGCCCTCCGCTCATAGACCGCTGATTTTTCAAGCCCTTGTCACGGCAGGCGCGGACCGGCTGAAAAGCATAAGGGGTATATGGGGAATAAACCAGCGATAATAGTTCTGATAGCCGATTCGGCCCTGAAGTATTTCAAGCGACTTTTGAAAAGGTTCAT
>CAZPXL010000119.1:0-1718 GCA_964591005.1 uncultured Eubacteriales bacterium | reverse complement strand
TTCTGATAGCCGATTCGGCCCTGAAGTATTTCAAGCGACTTTTGAAAAGGTTCATGAGAATTGAAATATAGCCCGAACAGAATGGCCGGCCGGTTTTGAAAAATTTTGGCTATTGTCATGGCTGCCCTTAAATCTGCGCCAAAGGCCCGGTAGCAGCTTTTTTCGTACAGTGCGAGATTTTGTTTTTTCAGCTCCATACCTTCCAGGATCAGGTGCGACGCCGCTTTTGCCGCAAGCTGCCCTGAGGCGATGGCATAGCGTATGCCCTCCCCGGTAAACGGATCGGCAAACCCGGCCGCGTCACCGGCAAGAAGTACTCGATCACCAACGGTAATTCTGTTTATACCGCCCAGCGGTATACCGTGCCCTCTTACAGGCTTTTTCTTTATGCCTCGCTTTTCCATAAAACTGTACAGCGCGTTTTTTAGCGCAGGGACTTCCGAAAACCATCCTCCCATTCCACATGAAATACTATCGTTTTTGGGGAACAGCCAGCTGTAGCTCATCGGCAGTGGGCCATAATGTATTTCAATCTGGCCACGGTTAAAATTCCTGTGGTCCGGGATATCACAGTCAGCGCATACGCATAAGGCGAGATCTTTTTTTCGGAAAGGGCCTCTTATCACTTTTGCTATAACGCTGTTTACTCCATCGGCGCCAATTAATAATCTGCCTGTATAACCGGAAAACTGTGTCCTTACAGTTACACTGTCAGAATTTAAATCAAAAGAAGTTACCTTTTCGCCTTCCCTCAAGGCGGCTCCCGCCTGCAATGCCATTTTTGCCAGCCAGAAGTCGAATTTGTCTCTGGAAACAACAAACATAAACTCTTTTTCCGTATTAATATGAATACTTTTTGATCCGTAAAAGCCCACAAAAGAACTGCACCTTGCCTCAATGATCTCATCGGGAATCCGGCATCCCAATAAATTTACAGCGGCGGCTGTCACTCCTCCCGCACATGTTTTGGAACGGGGCAGGTGTTCCTTCTCTATTATTAATACGCTGAGGCCCGACCTGGCACATTCCAAAGCTGCCACAGCTCCCGCCGGGCCTGCGCCCGCTATAATCACATCGTATTTCATTAACTCATACCCCCCTGCGATTTCGGTCATAGTATCCCTCGGAGAGGCCAAAAAAAACAAAACCGGTAAAATTACCGGCCCATTGAGACGTGAGATATGAAATGTGAGACGTGGGACGTGTGAATCAGGGCATTCCTTTGGGACATGAGGGTGGTAGGTGAAGCTTCAGTCGCACATCTTTGGCGGGATAAATTTCGCCCTATAGCGGAATGGGGACACGTATTAACGTATGTCTGTCGTTAGGCGGTACCAGACAGAGGAATGGGGACACACCTCCGGCTTTATGTAACTTTTAATCGTAGCATGTAACCAGACAGTGGAATGGGGACACACCTCCGGCTTATGTAACTTTTAATCGTAGCATGTAACCAGACAGTGGAATGGGGACACACCTCCGGCTTTATGTAACTTTTAATCGTAGCATGATACCAGACAGCGGAATGGGGACACACCTCTGTAACAGGTATTCCTGCATGCTGAGGTATGTCCCCGATGGGATGGCCGAGATATTTCCCAATTAACGGGAAATGTCACCCAGGGCTTTACCTGGTAAGCGTTTGTCGCCAACCCGCCTGGTCAGTCTTTCCCGGTCAAAATACTCAAGCAGCGGCAGGGCATATTTGCGTGACGTCT
>CAZPXL010000118.1:0-6886 GCA_964591005.1 uncultured Eubacteriales bacterium | reverse complement strand
ATCCGGCATAAATTTAATCTTATGGAAAGCGAAGGCGGGGAATTCCCTGCCTTCTTGTTTTTATTAAAAACGGCCAGTATTTTTAGTGTTATATATCGACAATATTGGCAGTTGTTGTTTGCTGTTTTCCAGAATAATGTCATAAAGTTGCAGGAATTCTACTTAATTTGTTGTATTTTACTTGTGTGGTATTTTGCTTGTTTACAGGGCAGGGCTACTGACGGAGATTATATTTGAAACAGGTGCCGGCCGGGAAGAATAATAATTAATCATAAATAGGTTAAGGCAGCGTGAAACGATGATATTTATAAAAAAGGCGGCAGAAACAAGCGTAAAATTGGACAATGTCAGGGAAGAGGTCGCGAAAATAATTGAAAACGTCCGGTGCGGAGGCGACCAGGCCCTGCTGGAACTGACCGGCTGCTATGACAGGGTCGCCGTCAGCGGTCTGAGAGTAGAGCCGGAAGACATAAAGAGAGCTTACAGCCAGGTAGATGAGAAAACTGTTGAATATTTGCGCCTGGCTGCAAGCCGGGTCAAATCCTTCGCTGAAAAACAGATCGAGTGCCTGCTGCCCCTGGAATACGAGAGCTCGCCGGGGGTTGTGCTGGGACACAGGCTGATTCCAGTATCATCCTGCGGCGCATATGTACCGGGCGGCCGTTACCCGCTTCCCTCTTCCGCCCTCATGTCGATTATCCCGGCCAAGGTGGCCGGAGTAAAGAGAGTGGCGGCCTGCTCGCCGCCGTCAAAGACCTTCTCGGGGATACACCCGGCCGTGCTGGTAGCCATGGATATAGCCGGCGCCGACGAAATCTACAGCATGGGTGGCGCCCAGGCCGTGGCGGCTTATGCTTACGGTACGTTCAGTGTGCCGTGGGTTGATATGATCGTGGGGCCGGGAAATATATATGTGACTGAAGCTAAAAGGCAGGTCAGCGGTATTGTGGGCATCGACATCCTGGCCGGTCCCAGCGAGGTGCTGATTATTGCTGATGAACATGCCGTTCCGGCAACTGTGGCCTGCGACCTGCTGGCCCAGTGCGAGCACGACCCCACGGCCAGGGGAATCCTGGTGACGACCAGCAACAAGCTGGCCGGACAGGTGCTGAAGTCCATTTATATTGAGAGCGGCGCGCTGGAGACCGGAAAAGCGGCATTAAAGGCCTGGGAGGATAACGGCCAGGTAATCCTGGTGGACAGCCTGGCAGAAGCAGCTGCGGTTTCCGACCGGTTCGCGCCGGAGCACCTTGCACTTCAAACGGTGAAAAATGATGAACTTATCAATAAAATTCATAATTACGGCTCGCTGTTTATAGGTGAAAATGCTCCTGTGGCCTTTGGCGATTATATATCAGGGACCAATCATATCCTGCCGACCATGGGCTGTTCCCGCTTTTCCAGCGGAGTATGGGCAGGCATGTTCATCAAAGTGGCTTCCTACCAAAAACTTACCGGACAGGGCGCGGCAAGCCTGGCGGCTGCCTGTTCTCACCTGGCTGGAGTGGAAGGGCTGAAGGCGCACCAGCGTTCTGCTGACAGGCGCAGGGGCAATTAAGGAAAGGCCTGAAGGGGGATAAAGTAATTGAATCATAAGGACACCGGCGCTTTGGCGGACGCTTACCCGTACGCCACAGCGCTTAAGCTCCATGACATATCTAAGATTTACCCCGGCACGGTGGCGCTGCACAAGGTTAACATCGATGTTAAAAGAGGTGAAGTGCACGGCATTATAGGCAAGAACGGGGCGGGGAAGTCCACCCTTGTAGAAATTATCGCCGGGATCGTAACGCCTACCGGCGGCCGGATATGTCTTGGCGGTAAAAGCTATGACAGCCTTTCCAGGATAGACGCCAGGAAGAAAAAGATCGCTTTTGTTCCGCAGGAGCCGCAGCTAATCCTTGATTTTACCGTGGCGGAAAACCTTTTTATCTCAGATTACGTAAGGATGGGCAGGCTGATCAACTGGCCGGAGCTGTATGCGAAGGCGGAGCAGGTGGTAAAAAAAGCCGGCCTGAATATGAACGTCAGGGTTAAAGCAGGTGATCTTCCTGTCAGCGAACAGCAGCTGCTGCTTATACTTAAGGCCTGTTACGTTGATGAGTCAGAGATAATTATACTGGACGAGGCCTCGGCGTCGCTTTCGCAAAAAGATGAAGAATTATTATACGACATCATTCAGGAGAGAAAAAGAGATGGCTGCACCTTGCTTTTTATATCCCACCGGGCTGATGAACTGCTTAGAGTATGTGACCGGGTTACCGTCCTGCGCGACGGGCGCACCATCACTACAAAAGCCTGCGCGGACCTGGACAAGGATAAGCTCTCGACCTTGATCGTAGGAGAAGAGTTTAGCGGCGATATTGACTCGGCCGGTCCGACAATTAAAGTAAAGGGCGAAACAGTCCTCTCAGTTGATAATCTGACCAGGCTGGGCTATTATCATAAAATTACCTTCAAGCTTAGAAAGGGCGAGATACTGGGCCTGGCAGGTCTCAGGGGGAGCGGCAGGACTGAGTTATTAAAAGGAATTATCGGCATGGATCACCCGGATAAGGGGTCTATATATATAAATGGACAAAAGCGGCGTTTTGTCTCGCCCGCGGAAGCCCTCAAGGAAGGTATCGTCTACCTGCCCGAGGACAGGGAAAAGGAAGGCCTGGTCAAGATATTGAGCGTCAGGGAAAATTTAATACTAAATTCATTAAAAAATGTAAAAAAAGGACTTCTGATAAACAGAAATAAAGAAAAAGAGGCGGTGGCCAATCTGATCAAAGAACTGGATATAAAAGCCGCCTCGCCTGAACAGGAAGTCAGTCAGCTCAGCGGTGGCAACAAGCAAAAGGTTGTCGTGGGCAAGATAGCGGCAGCCCGGCCGCACGTTTTCCTGCTGGACGAACCGACCAAGGGAGTGGATATATCCGCCAAGCAGGGTATATTAAACATCGTTAAAAATAACTTGAGCAGGGACGCCGGTATAATCATAACATCACCAGGCCTTGAGGACCTGATCAATATATGCGACCGGATCCTGATCATATACAAAGGCAGAATAACCGGAGAATTCTTACGTGGAGAGCTGAAAGAAAGCGATCTGTACATGGCCATTCAGGGCGGCGCCCAGGATAAATGTTCCTGAGCATGATTCATTCCGTTATTTAATTAGCAAAGGAGTAGTTCAATGCCAAAGAAGCTACAGATAGAGCTGTTTTTTCTGGATAACCTGATCTGGGTGATTTTAGCCGGGTTTTTCCTGCTTAACGCCATGATTACCCCGATGTTTGCCACCTACGGCAACCTGGTAAATATACTGTACCACTCGGCTATCATGAGCATGCTCGTGCTGGGCGAGGGTTTAATCCTGGTCATCGGCCACCTGGACCTGTCCCTGGAATCCACCCTGGTTTTTGCTCCGGGCGTGGCCATGCTTTTGGCCACCCGCTGGCTGCCCTTTTCCCTGGACCCGGTAAGTGCGATTATATTAACCCTGGTCATCGGAGCCCTGATTGGTTTATTTAACGGGCTATGTATCGCAAAAATAGAAGTCAATCCATTTTTGCAGACTCTTTCCATGATGATCATTTTGAGGGGGTTGGCGCTGTTTCTGATCCCTCTCTCCATATTCCCCCTGTCCAAAGTGTATACATACGCAGGCCAGGCCAGGATGATCGGAAACATTCCGGTGGCCGTCCCCATAGTGTTTGTCATTTTCCTTATATTTCATTTCATCATGCAGTATACATCCTTTGGCAGGCATTTTGTGGCCACCGGAGGCAATGTGAGGGCAAGTTATATCTCAGGGATCAACACCAGCCGGATGGTAATTTACGCTTTTGTAATAGCAGGCCTGCTGGCCGCCGTGGCCGGTCTTTTAGCTGCGGGACGGCAGAATTCGGTCTCAAATACTATGGGCGAAGGCATGGTAATGCTTGCTTTCGCCGGCGCGATTCTGGGCGGGGCAAGCCTGGAAGGGGGCAAAGGCACACCGCTTGGCATGCTGGGCGGGGCGCTGCTGCTCGGCATGATTTCGAATTCACTCAACCTGCTGGGGGTTGGTGTAACCCTGGTCTACGCCACCCAGGGCGCTCTCATTTTCGTGGCCATAGTTTTGGACCGCGTGCGCATCAAGGTGCGAAATTACCTGCTGCACCAGGAGCAGGTTAGAAAATTAATAATTCAGGAACAAGATGACTAAATTTGCAGCAAATAAGTCTGGAGGTGATAACCAGCAAGGGGTAAGGTAATAAATCATTAATGGTGAAAAAGCAAAATAGGAGGTTTTGTAATGCGTTTCAAATGGTTGAAGATCCTGCTGGTTACTCTTATAGCAGTTGCCCTGCTGGCTGGCTGTGCCGCCCAAAAAGACTCTCAGCAGCAAAAAGAGCTTAAATTCGGTATGGTTATCAAAGAGCCAGGCGCACCCTTTATCCAGGCCTTTGTAAAGGGTGCCGAGGGCAAAGCCCAGGAACTGGGCGTCAAGGTTGATATTAAAGATGGCCAGGCGGATTCCATGAAGATCATGGAGCTAATGGACACTTTTATCACCCAGAAGGTTGATGGCTTTATAATGGCCGGCGCAGTAGACCTGAAGGCTATCGTTCCGGGAATTAAAAGGTTAAATGAAGCCGGTATCCCGGTAATAGCGCTTGACAGCTCTCCGGAAGGCGGTAAAGTTGATTATTTCATTTCCTTTGATATCGAGCAGTCCAGCAAGAAAGCCGGGGAAGCTTTTATTCAGGGAATCAAGGACCGCAACGGCGGCGTGGTCCCCAGCGGCGTTGTGATAGAAATAACCGGAGCCCTGGGAGACATGTTTACCCAGTCCTGCAGTAAAGGCTTGCGCGCTGTGACCGACCAGTACCCGCAGCTCAAGGTGGTTCAGGGCGAGGGGAACTGGAACGATGTGGACTCCCATGAAAGGACCAGCGACCTGTTGACACGTTACGGCAAACAGGTCCTGGGTGTATACGTGCAAACACCTGATATCATGGGTCCCGGCGCGGTCTCCGCCATTGAGGCGGCGGGCCTGAATCCGAAGGATTACGGTATATGCGGTATTTGCATCGGGCCGGAAGGCCTGGAATTGATTAACCAGGGCAAAGCGCTGGCTATTGTTGAGCAGCCGGCCTTCGATTCAGCACAAATGGCTGTGCAGTACCTCTATGATATTAAAAACGGCAATCCGACTCCCAAAATCGGCGAAACAATAACCAAAGACGGCGCTCTCTGGTCTCCCGCCAAAGTTGTGGAAAACCCGTGGGCCGATGAAGGTGCCTTTATCATCCTGCAGGGTCCGCTGGTGCCTACAGATGTTAAGGCAGACGACCAGCGCCTGTGGGAAAACAAGCTGAGCAGCCTGTGGAAAAAATAATATTAAATATACACATTAAATTAATCTAACGAGTTTAACCGGGTGCACGTAAAGCCCCCCGGAAGCATCCGTGGGGGCTTTACTTTCCGGTTCTTTAAGATTATCAAAGGGGAAGGCGAAAAAATGTACATTCAGGTATACAAACTTAAGGAAATATCGGCTGCCGACTATGCCAGGATTATCAAAAGGAGCGAGACTGAAACAGAATCGATAATGGCCGATGTTGAAAAAGTGATTGCTGACATAAAGGTGCACGGTGATAGTGCACTGGTGGAGTATACCAAAAAATTTGAGGAAGTGACCATACACCAGGATAAGATCAGGATATCCCGGGAAGAAATTGACGAAGCCTACCGGAAAGTGGACAGTGAAACCATAGAGGCTATTAAGACCCTTGCCGGTAATGTCAAGCGTTTTCACGCCGCACAGATGCCCAACAAGATGTGGTCCACCGAGGTCTCGCCCGGCCTGGTAGCCGGCCAGGTGATAATACCGCTGGAAAAGGTCGGCTGTTATGTGCCGGGCGGCAGGGGATGGTTCCCATCCGCTGTAATGATGTCAGTTTTGCCGGCCAAAGTGGCCGGGGTGTCCAACGTTTACGTTTGTACTCCCCCGGCGCCCGACGGCGCCATACCTCCCGGCACTCTTATCGCGTGTGATGTCTGCGGGGCAGACGAGGTGTTCAGGGTGGGCGGCAGCCAGGCTGTGGCGGCAATGGCCCACGGTACCCAAACGATACCGAAGGTTGATAAGATCGTAGGACCGGGCAGCAAATGGGTGCTGGCCGCCTTCAAACTGCTTTACGGGCAGGTGGAAATAGGTACACTGGCAGGGCCGGGCGAGGGTATCATCCTGGCTGACGAAACAGCCAACCCGGAATTTGCCGCCGCGGATATTTGTATCCAGGCTGAGCACGGGTTAGATTCGGCTGGTGTAATGGTTACCCATGTACCTGCTCTAGCCAACGCTGTTCAGGAAAAAATCGGCCGTCACATTGAGCGCCTGAATGACTACAGGAAAAATTTTGTGACTGAGTCCCTTAGAAAGTACGGTGCTATAATTCTTACGGATTCACTGGAGGAATCAATTGCCTTCGTCAATGAATATGCCGGGGAACACCTGGAGATCATGACCGGGGAGCCGCTGCAGGATATGCAAAAAATAAAGAACGCTGGCGGTATTTACCTGGGTCATTATACCCCGCTTTCCACGGGATGCTTTGGCTCCGGTCCTAACCATGTCCTGCCCACCGGCCGCAAGGCCACGGTGGCCGGCGGACTGAAGACCGCCGATTTCTACAAGGCTGTAACATTTGAATATTTTTCGCGGGACGGTCTGGCCAACCTGAAGGACGCCATGGTCAAGCTTGCCGATTACGAGGGTTTTCCCGCCCACGGCAATGCTATATTGGAAAGGTTTGCAAAATAATCTTTCGGAGGTGAATGCCTTTGCTGGCAGCGCGCTATTACGGGATCGGGCAGGTCCGCGTTGAAAATATACCGAAGCCGGTGTGCG
>CAZPXL010000117.1:0-6910 GCA_964591005.1 uncultured Eubacteriales bacterium | reverse complement strand
GCAGCGGGTTCTGCTCGTTGCTGACATACAGCCACAGGGCAAAGGCCAGCAGCAGCGAAAGGAGCCTGAGAGAATTGTTGCGCCAGTTAAAACGGGACAATGTGTGCTACCTCCTGAGCAGTAATGCTGACAGCGAATATCCGGGCCGGTTATACAAAAGCTCTGTCAGCTTTTTCGACAATTCGGCCTCATCCAGGTGCCTGTTGAGGACCCCCTCGACGGCAAGCGAGATGGACCCGGTTTCCTCGGAAACAATTACCGCCACCGCGTCTGAGTGCTCCGTGATGCCGATCCCCGCCCTGTGTCTCGTGCCAAGGTCGCTGGAGAGGTGAGGGTTTTCGCTTAACGGGAGGAAACAGGCCGCCGCGGCGACACGGTCGCCCCGGATGACCACCGCGCCGTCATGGAGCGGGGTTTTAGGCACAAAAATGTTTATAAGGAACTCGGCGGTAACCAGCCCGTCTATCTTGACACCGTTATCGATATGCTCTTCCAGGCCGGTTTCCCTTTCAATAATAACCAGGGCGCCAATTTTGTTTTTAGACAGCACGGTGGCCGACCTGGTAATTTCAGCGATAACCTTGGCCTGGTCCATATCGCCGGAGGCAACAAAGGTGTGTTGATTTAAAAACCGGCCGCGCCCCAGCTTTTCCAGCGCCCGCCTCAGCTCAGGCTGGAATACTACCGGCAGGGCCACCACCAGCGCGGTCATCAGCTTGCCGAGCAGCCAGTTTATGGTGTAAAGGTTAAACAGGCTGGCAAAGGCGGTAATTACCAGTAAAACAGCCAGCCCTTTAATCAGCTGGACTGCCCTGGTGCCCTTGATCAGCAGCATTAACCGGTACATCAAAAAGGCGACGATCAGGATATCTATGACGCTGCTAAGGTTGAACTTCAAAATTGCTTTTAAATAGTCGAGACTTGGGAGCCAGAACTGCTCCAAAGGTCAAACCTCCCTCTGAGCTTACAAGGAATATTATGTCTCCATTATATTACAAAAAACCCGCAATACCCTATTTCGGGAAGCGGGAAGCTGTTTCCTGCAGGGAATTTTTATATTTTGTTGGATTTATATGGGTTAATCAATTATTCTCTTTCAGGACTACAGAGGTTTCAACCTGCCGGTCGGGGATCGACCAGTAAGTTTTGAGCAGCCGGTTCTTTTCTTCCGTGGAAACCTGGTAAAAACCATGCTTCACATAAAAGCGGATGGCCCAGTCCGCGTCAGCCCAGGTGCCGATCAGGAGCGGGCGCTCCGTCAGGGTGCGCAGAAATGACAGCAGCGCCGCGCCGATACCGTGGTTTCGCCTGGCTGTGCGGACATAGGCGTGCCTGATCAGAGTTACGTCTTTCACATCCTGGATGCCCATCACGCCGGGCAGTTCGCCGTCTTCCTCGTAACCCCAGAACTCAACGCCGCTGTCTAACTCATGCCGCAGCTCGTCCATGGACATATACGGGTCTTTCAGGCGGTCGGCCGGAATAACGCCAATGTAAGCCCGGGCGGCGTCATTGATTATACTGTGGATATTATCAGTCTCGTTTTCTTTACACCTTCTGATCATTTTTAACCTCTCAAAGCGGTTTGCTCTCAGTAATCTCTACAATATCTTTCTCGATATATTTTTCACCTTTCAGCAGTCCGAAAGCGAGGCTATCCGCCAGGGCCTGCCAGCTGGCCTCGATGATGTTTTCGGACACGCCCACCGTGCCCCAGGATTTATTGCCGTCGCCGGTCTCGATATGCACCCGCACAATGGCCCCCGTGCCGTCCTTTTCATCTATAACCCTGACCTTGTAGTCGGTAAGGCGCATCGAGCGGATGCATGGGAAAAAGTTCTCCAGCGCCTTCCTGAGGGCGTTGTCCAGGGCGTTTACCGGGCCGTTGCCTTCCGCGGCGGTATGCACGACCTCTTCGCCGACCCTTATTTTGATGATGGCTTCGGAGTAAGCGCCGCCGTCCTGCTTAACCTCTACCAGCAGGCGCAGGGCCTCAAGGGTGAACGGCTCCACATACCCGTCATAAGCCTTTCTCAGCAGCAGTTCAAAAGAACCTTCCGCCCCCTCGAACTGGAAGCCCCTGTTTTCCATGCTCTTGATCTCCTCCAGGATGCGCTTTCCTTCCTGGTTCTGCTCGTCAATATTGAGGTTCAGCTCTTTGTACTTGTAAAGCAGATTCGAGATTCCGGAAAGCTCGGAAACCAGCACCCTGCGGCGGTTGCCCACCAACTCCGGCGCTATGTGTTCATATGACCGCGAATCTTTAAGCAGCGCGCTCACGTGCACCCCGCCTTTATGGGCAAAGGCGCTGAACCCCACGTAAGGCTGGTGGGTATTCGGGTTAACGTTGGCCACCTCGCTGACGAAGCGGGACATTTCGGTAATGCGCGCGATGCTTTCCCGGGGAATGGTTTCAATGCCGCATTTCAGAGTCAGGTTTGGAATAACGGAACAGAGGTTGGCGTTCCCGCACCTCTCGCCGTACCCGTTTACCGTGCCCTGCACATGTACGGCGCCGGCCTGCACGGCGATCAGGGAGTTGGCCACCGCCACATCGGTGTCATTGTGGGCGTGGATCCCGATAGGGATGCCCAGCCTGACCACTGCCAGCTCAACAATTTCTTTTATTTCCAAAGGCAGGGCGCCGCCGTTGGTGTCGCATAAAACAACGGTTGATGCGCCGCCTTCTTTAGCCGCTGTTATCGTACTCAGCGCGTACTCCGGATTGGCCTTGCAGGCGTCGAAGAAATGCTCTGCGTCGTAGATTACCTCCAGGCCCCGGCTTTTCAGGTAAGCTATGGTGTCCCTGATCATGGCCAGGTTTTCTTCAAGCGTGATCCGCAGTGCTTTTGTGACATGGAAATCCCACGACTTGCCGAAAATGGTCGCCACCTGCACGCCAGTATCCAAAATGGACAGGACGTTGACATCGTTCTCAGCCTTAATTCCGGCTTTACGGGTCGAGCCAAAAGCCGCCAAATTCGCGTTCTTTAAATGATGTCCCCGGATGGAAGTAAAGAAATCTATATCCTTGGGGTTGGAACCCGGCCAGCCGCCCTCAATATAATGAAAGCCCATTTTATCAAGGTTCAGGGCTATTTTTATCTTGTCTTCACAGGAAAAAGAGATACCCTCGGCCTGTGAGCCGTCTCGCAGCGTAGTATCGTAGATTTGCACAAATTGCATTTTTCTTTCACACCTTTTGCGACAAGGGGACGGTTCTCGACTGTCGCATTTTTTGGGGGAAGCAGGGGGAAGCAGGGGGACGGTTCTCATGCTTCCTTATTATCAGTATTCATGCTTCCTCAGGAAGCATGAGAACCGTCCCCCTGCTTCCCCTGGTTACATTGAACAATAAAAGTTTCAAAAATCTAATCTGATACCCTCTCGATTATCAGGTCGGTCATCTCAACGGTGTTTACCGCGGTTTTGCCCTGTTCCATAAGGTCGGCGGTGCGGTACCCCAGGTTGAGCACATCCGTGATGGCCCTCTCAATACAGCCGGCTTCCTCACCCATGTTCAGTGAAAAGCGCAGAAGCATGGCGGCGGAAAGGATGGAGGCGATGGGATTGGCCAACTGCCGGCCTGCTATGTCAGGCGCTGAGCCGTGGGCCGGCTCGTACAGGGCCGTCCCGCCTCCCAGGCTGGCTGAAGCCAGCATTCCCAGGGAACCGGAAAGAACCGAAGCCTGGTCGCTGAGGATATCTCCAAACATGTTTTCCGTTACCAGGACATCAAACTGCCCCGGGTTTTTGACCAGCTGCATGGCGCAGTTGTCCACATACATGTGTTCTAAACTCACATCCGGGTAATCACGGCCCACAGACGCGGCCACCTCCCGCCAAAGGCGGGAACTTTCCAGGACGTTGGCCTTATCCACGGAAGTTACCTTTCCCTTCCGCTTCCTGGCCAGGTCAAAAGCCGCCCGGAGGATCCGGTCTATCTCAAAATTTGTATATTCAAGCGTGTCAACTGCCCTGACACCACCGTCAGGCAGGTTTTCCCTGTATTTTTTGCCAAAATAAAGGCCGCCGGTCAGTTCCCGCACGATTAAAAGGTCCACCCCGGACACAGCCTCCGGCTTGAGGGTTGAGGCGTTCTCCAGTGACGAAAACACCATGACCGGGCGGAGGTTGGCATAAAGGCCCAGTTCTTTTCGCAGGGAGAGGATGCCGCCTGCCTCCGGGCGCAGGCTGGGAGGCAGATGGTCCCACTTGGGACCGCCGGCGGCGCCAAACAGGATGGCGTCACTGTCCAGGCACAGTTCCAGCGTTTCTTTGGGCAGGGGAGTTCCCGCGGTGTCATAAGCGGCCCCGCCGACCAAGCCCTCAGTAAAGGTAAACTGCCGGTTGAAACGGCGGCCTACAGCTTCCAGCACTCTGACAGCCTGCGCGGTGACCTCGGTACCGATCCCGTCGCCGGGCAAAACAGCAATTTTGTACATGACAGTCCTTTCTAAGCAAGGAAGCGGGGGGACGGTTCTCTTGCTTCCTAATTATAAGTATTTATGCTTCCCCAGGAAGCAAGAGAACCGTCCCCCTGCTTCCTGTGTTTTTACTTAATCTTGTCAGCGACGTAGTTGATCAGGCCGCCGGCGGCGATGATTTCCTGCATGAACGGGGGCACCGGGGCGGATTTATAGGTCCTGCCGGTGGTAAGGTTGGTGATTGTGCCGCTGTCGGCGTCAACCGCCAGTTCGTCACCGTTGCGCACGTCCTCCGCAGCTTCGGGCGACTCAAATATCGGCAGGCCGATATTAAAGGCGTTGCGGTAAAAAATACGGGCGAAAGTCCTGGCAATGACACAGGATACTCCCGCGGCCTTGATGGCTATCGGGGCGTGCTCCCGCGAACTGCCGCACCCGAAATTCTTACCCGCCACAAAAATGTCGCCTGGCTTAAAATCCGCCGGGAATGAAGGATCGGCGTCCTCCATGCAGTGTCCGGCCAACTCGGCCGGGTCTGACGTGTTGAGGTAACGGGCCGGGATAATGGCGTCGGTATCCACATCCGAGCCAAACTTCCACGCCCTGCCTTTAATTTCCATATTACTCCACCTCCCACGGGCCTGCTATGCGTCCCAGAACAGCAGAGGCAGCGGCGACTGCCGGGTTGGACAGGTAGACTTCGCTTTCGGGGTGCCCCATCCTGCCTACAAAGTTGCGGTTGGTCGTGGAAATGCAGCGCTCGCCTTTGGCCAGAATGCCCATGTGGCCGCCCAGGCAGGGGCCGCAGGTTGGAGTGCTGACGGCGGCGCCGGCCCTGATCAGGGCTTCTATTATACCTTCCCCGAGGGCCTGCAGGTAAATCTCCTGGGTTCCCGGCAATATGATCAGGCGCACGTTTTTATGGACTCTTTTGCCCTTCAGCACTTTTGCCGCTTCCCTGAGGTCTTCGATGCGCCCGTTTGTGCATGAACCAATTACTGACTGGTCAATCTCAATATTGCCTGCCTCGCTGACAGCTCGGCTGTTTTCCGGCAGGTGCGGGAAAGCCACCTGCGGCTCAATTTTTGAGGCGTCATATTTATAGACCTTGGCGTATGCGGCGTCCGGGTCGCTTTGATAAAACCGGTAGGGCCGTTTGCAGCGCCCCTCCACATAAGCCCTGGTTATCTCGTCAGGCGGGACTATGCCGTTCTTCGCCCCCGCCTCAATGGCCATGTTGCACATGGTAAAACGCCCGTCCATGGAAAGGTTTTCGATGGTGGGGCCGGTAAACTCCATGGCCCGGTACAGCGCGCCGTCAACACCGATATCGCCGATGACGCGCAGGATCAGGTCTTTGCCGCCGACCCAGGGTTTTAATTCACCTTCAAAAACAAATTTTATCGACTCGGGCACCTTCAGCCAGGTTTCCCCCAGGGCCATGGCGGCTGCGATGTCGGTGCTGCCCATACCGGTTGAAAAGGCGCCCAGGGCGCCGTAGGTACAGGTGTGTGAATCCGCTCCGATCACCAGGTCGCCGGGCCCGACCAGCCCCTGCTCCGGCAGCAGGCAGTGTTCAATACCCATGCTGCCGATCTCAAAGTAGTTGACAATTTCGTGCTCCCTGGCAAATTCCCTGATTGCTTTCGCCTGTTCGGCTGACTTTATATCTTTGTTCGGCGTAAAGTGGTCCGGGACCAGCGCTATCCGCTCACGGTCATAGACGTCCGCGGCCCCAATTTTATTAAATTCTTTGATGGCAACCGGCGCGGTGATATCGTTACTAAGCACCAGGTCGACCCGGGCGTTGATCAGCTCGCCGGGCACAACCCGCTCTTTGCCGGCATGAGCGGCCAGGATCTTTTCAGTTATTGTCATCGGCATCAGTTATCCACCTCTTTTTGCCCCGCTTGTTCAGCGGCGGCTGTCTGGTTAGCATGGACCAGCTTGTTCACAGCGTTTAAATAAGCCTTGGCGCTCGCCTCCAGGATATCGGTGCTGATGCCGCGGCCCATAAAGACTTTTACCCCGTCCGTGGTAATTTTCAGGTTAACGTCACCGAGGGCGTCTTTACCCGACGTGACCGCGTTGATACCCCAGTTGATCATGGTGCAGTTGATCCCGGTGATTTTATCCACCGCCTTGCAGATGGCGTCTACCGGGCCGTTGCCGCAGGCGGCCTCTTCAAAAAGCTGCCCGTCCCGCCTTAAACCGACTGTCGCGGTAGGCACGACGGCGGTACCGCTGGAAATATGCAGGTACTCCAGGGTATACGAATGAGGGAGGCTGCTCAGCTGCTCCTCAATGATAGCTTCGATATCCTCGCTGGTAATATTCGTCTTTTTATCGGAAAGTTTTTTAAAACTGGCAAACGCATTGTCGAGTTCTTCCTTGGCAAGGAAGTAACCCATATCTTCAAGCCTCTGGCGGAAAGCATGCCGCCCGGAGTGTTTGCCCAGCACCAGGTTGCTCCTGCTGATGCC
>CAZPXL010000116.1:0-6997 GCA_964591005.1 uncultured Eubacteriales bacterium | reverse complement strand
TCGGCGTTAATTATTCCCGGCGGCGAGAGCACAACTATCGGAAAGCTTTTAAATGAGTTTGGGCTTTTTGAGCCGATAATTAAACTGGGGCGGGAGGGTCTGCCCATATTCGGCACATGTGCCGGACTGATTATGCTGGCCAGGGAAATAGCAGGCTCCGACCAGCCGCGTTTAGGCCTGATGGATATTTACGTTGAGAGAAACGCCTTTGGACGGCAGGTGGACAGCTTTGAAGCCGCCCTGGACTTACCGGCCATCGGCGGGCAGCCATTTCAGGCGGTGTTTATAAGAGCGCCTTATATCATTAAGACAGGCAGCGGCGTGGAAATACTGGCTTCATTCCATGAAAAGATTGTTTTTGCCCGGCAGGGCAGGTTCCTGGCGGCGGCTTTTCACCCGGAATTAACCGGAGACCTCCGTATTCACGAATATTTTCTTGAAAAATGCGTGCATAACAATATAAATATTGTAAATAAATGAAAAAATTTTCATATTGCAAGTAAAACTCTAAATATTTAAAATAGCGCGTAATTATAATTCACTATTGCAAAACATTGTCAGGTGTAGTAATATTTTAAGCATATTTAATCAGAGTCATATCAACCCGGTGAAGGGGTAAAGTAATCCGCCGAAATTTTCAGAGAGCCGGTGGCGGCTGTGAACCGGCAATTTCGTCAGGAAGAAAAGGCTCCCCCGAGGGGGTCCGCTGAAAGCAGCAGTAGGCGGGCACGGGCAGTTCCCGTTATCACATGCTCGAGAGGACCGGATATTGTCCGGTCAATAAGGGTGGCACCGCGGGAGAAACCTCTCGTCCCTGTAAAAGTTTACAGTGACGGGGGGTTTAAATAATTTTAGATTAAAAGATTTTATTTATGATGAAGGGAGACAATAAAATGATGCAGGACAAACGATATTTAATGATTCCGGGCCCGACGCCTGTGCCTCCGACGGTAACAGCCGCCATATCAATGCCTATCATCGGGCACAGGACGGAAAACTTTGCCCAGATGCACGAGAAGATAGTAAAAAAGGTGCAAAAGGTTTTTCAGACTAAGAACGACATCTTTATACTGACAAATACCGGCACCGGCGCCCTGGAAACTGCGATAGCCAATACCGTAAGCCCGGGGGACAAGGTGCTGGCCCTGATTACCGGTAATTTCGGGGAGCGCTTTGCTAAAATTGCCAAGGCTTACGGCGGCGATGTGATTGAGGTGAACTTCGGCTACGGCAACGATGTGGATTTAGAAGTTGTTAAGAAAAAGCTGGGTGAGAATTCCGACGTCAAGGTAGTCCTGGCTACCCAAAACGAAACATCCACAGGCGTCTGCAATGATATCGAGGGCATCGGCGCCCTGGTGGCAAAAACCCCCGCGCTGCTGCTGGTAGACGGCGTCAGCGGTGTGGGCGGTATAGAGATTAAAGTGGACGAGTGGGGCGTTGACATGCTTTGCACGGCTTCCCAGAAGGCTTTTATGCTGCCGCCGGGCCTGGCCATGGTAAGTGTCAGCGACAAGGCCCGGGAAGCTGTGAATGACAATAAATCTCCCCGTTTTTATTTCAGCATTCCGGCTTTCAAAAAAGTTTATGACAAGTGGAATACGGCTTATACCCCCTCTGTGTCGCTGTTCTACGGACTTGACGCCGCACTGGACATGATGCTGGCCGAGGGGATGGAGAATGTTTACAAGCGCCATGCAATTTTAGCCAAAGCCATCCGGGCCGCTGTTAAAGCCCTTGGATTAAAACTTCTGGCTGAAGACAGCTGTGCTTCCAATGTGCTGACCGGCGTCTGGGGCCCGGAAAACATAGGGGCGGACGACCTCCGGAAAATAATCAAGAACAATTACGGCGTGACTTTTGCCGGCGGGCAGGGCCCTCTAAAGGGTAAAGCCTTCCGGATAGCCCACATGGGATTTTGCGATAAAATGGATGTAATAATAGCGGTAAGCGCACTCGAAATGGGCCTTGCGCAGGCGGGTTATCCTGTTGAACTGGGAGCCGGCGTCAAGGCGGCCCAGGAAGTATTTTTAGGGAGGTAATCGCTGATGAAAGTACTCGTACTGGACAACGTGGAGGAAGAGGGCCTGCAGGCCCTGAGGCGGGAGCCAGATATAGAGGTTGATACCAGGAATAAAATGAGCGAGGATGAACTTGTAGAAATTATCGGCGACTACGACGGTATGATTGTGCGCAGCGCCACCAAGGTAACAGCCAGGGTGCTGGAGCACGCCGGGAAAATGAAAGTGGTCGGCCGCGCCGGGGTAGGCGTTGACAATATTGACATTGCTGCCGCCACCGCCAGGGGAATCCTCGTGGTGAACGCGCCGGGCGGCAACACGATTGCGGTGGCCGAGCTCACCATGGCCATGATGCAGTCTCTGGCCCGCAACATTCCCCAGGCCAACACCAGCCTGCGCTCGGGCAAATGGGACAAGAAGGCTTACAAGGGCGTTGAACTCAGAGACAAGGTCCTCGGCGTAATCGGCCTGGGACGGATCGGTTCGGCCGTGGCCAAACGGGCCCAGGGCATGGAAATGAAAGTTGTAGCTTACGACCCCTATATCACCGAGGAGAAAGCGGAAATGCAGGGTGTAAAGCTCCTGCCGCTGGATGAGGTGTTTAAAACAGCCGATTTTATAACGGTACACCTGCCCCTGACCAAGGAGTCCAAATACCTCCTGGGCAAAGAAGCTTTTGAACTGATGAAGCCCGGGGTGAGGATCGTCAACTGTGCCCGGGGCGGCGTAATAGACGAAGCCGCCCTGTATGAAGCGATGAAATCAGGCAAGGTTGCCGGGGCGGCGCTGGATGTTTTTGAAAAAGAGCCCAATACCGACAGCCCTCTTTTCGAGTTAAACAACTTTATCGCCACGCCCCACCTGGGCGCGTCCACATCGGAAGCTCAGCTGTGCGTGGCATGTGATGTTGCCGAGGAGGTTGTCGCGGCGCTGAGAGATGACTTCGTTAAAAACACGGTCAATATACCGTCCCTCAGCCCAAAAATTATGGCAGTGGTCAAACCATTTCTCTCTCTGGCCGAGAAGATGGGCAGGTTTACCGCCCAGCTGGTCAGCGGGCGCGTAAATAAAATAGAGATCACCTACAGCGGCGACCTGGCCAACCAGGAAGTGGCGCCTATTACAACCGCTTTGTTAAAGGGTTTTCTTGACACTATCCTGCAGGAGATGGTCAACTATGTAAACGCGTCGCTCCTGGCCAGGAACCGGGGCATCACCGTTGTCCAGAAACAAGCGGAAAAAGAAGGAGACTATGCCAACCTGATTACAGTCCAGGCAACTTCAGACAAGGACGAGATTTCAGTGGAAGGCACTGTTTTCAGGGGGCATGACCCGCGCATAGTCTCTATTAACGGCTACCACGTTGACGCTGTTCCGGAAGGGCACATCCTTTATGTCCCTCATATAGACAAACCGAGGATTATCGGGCCGGTGGGCAACCTGATCGGCGAACATAATGTGAACATTTCGGCGATGCAGGTGGGGCGCAAGGTTGTCGGCGGAAAAGCCGTGATGCTGCTCAGCGTTGACGGTCCTGTTCCCGATAAGACTCTGTCCGAGATCGCCAAGATCGACGGGGTACTGGGCGTCAAGAACGTAAGTATCTAATTACATCGGGGACATACCTCAGCATGCAGAAATGCTTATGAGAGAGGTGTGTCCCCATTCCTATGTCTTGTCACATGCTACGATTAAAAGTCACAGAAGCCGCAGGTGTGTCCCCATTCCGCTGTCTGGTGCGACACCATTCCTCTTTAGTTATTCCAAGTTTTACAAACCCCGCGCCCGTGTAGTATAATAGATAAGCTTTACAGATCGTTAACTTCCAAATGGAGGCAGATTACCATGCTTGATCTGAAATTTGTGCGCGGCAACCCCCAGAAGGTACAGGAAGCCCTTGCCAGCCGCGGGTCAAACCTTTCCCTGGCAGAATTTCTCCAGCTTGAAGAGCAGCGCCGCGAAAAGCTTTTTGTCGTGGAACAGATGAAGAACAGGCGCAATGTTGTTTCAGAGGAGATAGGGCGGCTGAAAAAAGCCGGCAAAGACGCGCCGGATATGGTTGTGGAAATGCGCGACCTTTCCAGGTCGATCAAAGAAAAAGACGAAGAGATTAAAGAAGTGGAAGGCAGGCTGCAGGAGATCCTGCTGGACATTCCAAATATCCCCCACGAATCAGTGCCGGTGGGAGAGAGCGCCGCTGATAACCCCGTTGTACGAGAGTGGGGCAGGCCCAGGGATTTTGGTTTTGCGCCAAAGCCCCACTGGGAAATAGGGGAAAGCCTGAACATACTCGACTTTGAGCGGGGCGGTAAGGTCACGGGGGCCAGGTTCTGCTTTTACAAGGGGCTCGGCGCAAGGCTGGAGCGGGCGGTAATCAGCTTTATGCTGGACCTGCACACGGGTGAACATGGTTATACTGAAATATTTCCCCCTTTCATGGTAAACCGCGACAGTATGATCGGCACCGGGCAGCTGCCCAAGTTTGCCGAGGACATGTTTAAGATAGAGGGTACGGAATATTACCTCATTCCCACGGCTGAAGTGCCGGTAACCAACATGTACCGCGGCGAGATTTTAGACGGTGGTACACTTCCTGTTTTGCACTGTGCCTACAGCGCCTGTTTCCGTGCTGAGGCCGGCGCGGCCGGCCGAGATACCAGGGGTTTGATCCGGCTGCACCAGTTCAACAAGGTGGAACTGGTTAAGTTCTGCAAGCCGGAAGAGTCTTACGAGGAACTGGAAAAACTGACCGGGAACGCGGAAAGAGTGCTCCAGGTCCTGGGGCTGCCTTACCGGGTCGTGGTCCTGTGCACCGGGGATATGGGCTTTTCATCGGCAAAGACATACGACCTTGAGGTATGGCTGCCAAGCTACCAGGATTACAAGGAAATTTCCTCCTGCAGCAATTTCGGGGACTTTCAGGCCCGCCGGGCCGGCATCAGGTACAGGAACGACAAAGGCAGGGCTGAACTGGCGCATACCCTGAACGGCTCCGGGTTGGCGGTCGGACGGACCGTGGCGGCGATCCTGGAAAACTGCCAGGAGGCCGACGGGACTGTAACGGTACCGGAGGCATTGCGGCCATATATGGGTGGTTTGGCTAAAATCGGCTAAAGAAAAAAACCGCGAAAACGGTTTGGAACTGGTTTATTGACACCGTTTTTAATCTATGTTAGACTTGATAATGCGTTTGGCAACCGAGAGTAAAAAGGAAATTGCCAAAGGTGATTTCCAACAAGCAATCCGACTACTGACATCTGACGACCGACGACTAAATTGGAGGGGTGTCCGAGCGGTTGAAGGAGGCGGTCTTGAAAACCGTTGGTCCTTGACGGGTCCCGTGGGTTCGAATCCCACCCCCTCCGCCAATATTTGAGCCGGTTACAGATTGATTTTGACTGGCAGCGAACAAAATTTTAAAATATATTATATAGATTTTTGGAGAGTTGGCCGAGTAGGTTGAAGGCGCTCGCCTGCTAAGCGAGTATACGGGCATAAACCTGTATCGAGGGTTCGAATCCCTCACTCTCCGCCAGATCACTAAAGCGTATTTCTTCGGGAAATGCGCTTTTTTGTCAGTAATAATTTTTTGTTTTCAAAAAGGTATTTCAAATTTTTGCATAAACCAGTCGTCGTCATGTTTGCGCCGGGCAAGGTAGTCGAGGCGCTGCTCCATGGCGCCGCCCATTAAAACGCGCTGGTTTATTTTTTTCGCGCTGCCGGCCTCGTCAATAAGGTCCAGGACTTTTCCGATCCGTTCCTGTTTAAAATGTGAATAAGCCAGGCGCAGCATATTGTAAAGAAAGTGCTCCATCTTTACCGGGTAGGGGTGCTTTTTGCGAAAGAGATGGAGAATTTTCACCTGCGGCGTTATGAACAAATTGTACCCGAAGAGCCACAGCTTAAGGGAAAACTCCACATCCTCGTGACCCCAGGCGATAAAGCCGGGGTCGAACCCGCCGGCCTGCCGGAAGACGTCCCCGCGGGCGGCGACACAGCCTCCCGGCAGGAGGGGGACGGCTGCAATCTTCATTTCCGGGGGAGGGGGCAGCCAGACCACCTGGAGCCGCTCGTTCCAGGTCTGGCCGTATCCCGTGGCGCCGGGATTATCCAGAGAGCCGATAGCCGGAGAAACAGCGTCTACTCCGTCAAGACTAAAAGCATCGAGAAGGCCGTCCGGCCAACCCGCCGGAACTGTGACGTGAGCGTCGCAAAAAATCAAATACTCTCCCCGGGCTGCCGAGGCGCCCAGGTTCCTGGCCCGCGAAACGCCCAGCCTGGAAGATGAAATAATGTTTACCCGTCTGTACCTGCTGTTTTCTTTTATGAAATCGCAGCAGCCGTCATCAGAGCCGTCGTCTACAACAATGTATTCCACCCGGCTGGCGGGAGAAGCGGCAAGGAGCGAATCCAGCGTCATCTTGACGTTCCGCCCTTCGTTTTTACAGGGTATAATAACTGAAGCGTCAACTTGATCAGATGGGGACAACATGAACACCGCCCAAAAATGATTTTTAAACATTCTATTAAGCGAACTCAAGATGCTGTTCCTGTTTAAAAAATTTTTTTGTGAATATATTGTGAATATATAATGAAAACCTGGAAACCAGTTGCAAAAACAAGCCTTCCGGACGGCATGCCTTGACTAGCCATAATGATTTTGTTACAATGGAACTTGCCACGGAAACGAGGCGGTAAAAATGCGCCTGTAGCTCAGCTGGATAGAGCGTCTGACTACGGATCAGAAGGTCGGGGGTTCGAATCTCTCCAGGCGCGCCAGTGATATCAATGCCTCCGGGGTTTCGCTCCGGAGGCAAATTTGTTAAATGGGGATAATTTGGGGATAGTCCAACAAAAAAGACACCTAAAAAGACAAAATATCATCCAATAAAAACCAAAAGGCAGGTTCTAAACCTGCCCATTTTTTATTGTATAGGAAATTATGCTTTTCGAAAATTGTGGATAAGTGTAGAATT
>CAZPXL010000115.1:5458-7008 GCA_964591005.1 uncultured Eubacteriales bacterium | reverse complement strand
AGTTTAAAAATAGAATGGCCCATTATCGCAAGGATAATAAAGCTTTAAAAGAAAAAAAGAGATAAAAATTAAAATAAATTTATTGTAAATAGTTTCCGTACCCCCTGATACCATGCCAGGGGTGTTTCTTTGGCGGAGAATCGTCCCGGATAATTTATTATTATAGGAAAACACATGGAAATTGACACATTTTTAATGCTTAGTCCGTATATTGTAAAGGATCTTATTTAGTGCATGTTTTGTGGAGAAGATGATGTCTTCTCAAAGACAAAAATAAAGCATATTTAAACAAATATAAAGAATATGCAGGATTGGTAAAGATTAAAGCCGTAAGCCTCAAATTTTTGTTGACAAGATTGGATAATATGCTAAAATTTAATTTGGTTGAAAATACAACAGTAAACAAAAGCATTGGAGGTTTGCTGGGTTAAAATGTATCTTTAAAAGGAGGCAGATAAATGAAACAATTGGGCCGCCATGTATTGGCTGAGGTTTGTGGGTGTGACTTTAACATTCTCAACGACATTAAAAAAGTAGAGGAAATCATGGTCAACGCCGCTCTGGAGGCTGGCGCGGAAGTAAGAGAATGTGTGTTCCACAAATTCAGTCCGCAAGGGGTAAGCGGTGTGGTTGTTATCTCGGAATCGCACCTGGCTATCCATACCTGGCCGGAACTGGGCTATGCGGCAGTAGACGTTTTTACGTGCGGAGAGAAGGTTAATCCCTGGGATGCCTGCAACTACCTTACTGACCATTTTAACGCGAAACAAATGACTGCTAAAGAGTTGAAGCGTGGCGCCATGACGGAAGTTTATTTGAAGGAAGCCGTAAATATTTAGGGGGGATATTTATTAGTACCAACAAAATACGGAGTTAGCGAGCCTTGCAGCAAGATGAGATGCAAGGCTCTCTAATTTTTAAGGGCCTTTTAATGTCAGTAAAAATTGTATAACTGCAGGATAAAATAAAGGTTGTAACGAATATTATATCTGTGTTTTGTTATGTGGTGGAGGGGATTTTATGCTGCGGGAAATTCTAAAACCTATAGAAAAAGAACTTAATATTGTAAACAATACTATTGAAAAGGAGATGTTTATAAGGACAGCCCATATGGGCACATATGCTTACCTTGAATCTACTTATTACGACAGGGTAATCAGGCCGGCCATGGTAATCCTGTCATCGCGCATTTATGGCTGTAACGGAGAAAGAGCCCAATCACTGGCCTGTGTTCTTCAGTTTATACACCTGGCGTCCATTGTGCATAAATCAATACCGGAAAAAGATACTGATTATGTCAGGGAAGATTCAGACCCGAGGGATGGCTCTCAGTTTCCTGTACTGGTGGGCGATTACCTATACGGAAAATTTTTCTCTTTTCTTCATAGCGTCGGCCTGATTAATTATTTGGAGCCTTTTGCTGATATTATATGCGGGATACATGAAGGCGGCATTTTAAGCAGTAAAATCAAAGGAAGAAACCCAGCTTCAGAACCTTACTGCGAGGTTGTGCGCATGGAGACGGCTGAGCTTTTTGCAGCATGCTGCGC
>CAZPXL010000115.1:2672-5358 GCA_964591005.1 uncultured Eubacteriales bacterium | reverse complement strand
CTTACTGCGAGGTTGTGCGCATGGAGACGGCTGAGCTTTTTGCAGCATGCTGCGCCATGGGGGCCGGAATTGCCGGGGCGCCTGAAAAGGACCGGGATGTCATGAGGCGTCTGGGTTTAAATATCGGCATGGCTTCAGGTATGCTGGATCGCGGCGCTGCCGCCAAATATCCGGCGGCTTATCTGAGTGAAGCAATGGCTGCTTTAAGATATCTACCTGAGCAGCCGGAGAAGGCAATATTGGAAAAAATAATTAAAAACCTTTCCAGCCATAATACCTCTATATGTAAAATGGTTATCTAACTGCCAGGCGAATTTATAAAAAGTCAGACGCGAGCCGGCCGGCGTTTAAAGCTATGGGCGAATTAACCCTGGAGTACTCAGACTTCCGACATCTGTCTTCCGACGACTGAATGGGAGGTGCAGTTTTGGCTTTTAAGGATTTACGCGCCTTCATGGCGGAGCTCGAAAACAGGGGGCTGTTAAAAAGAATTAAAACAGAGGCCGATGCTGAACTGGAAATCACGGAAATCAGCGATCGGGTTGTTAAGAATGGAGGCCCGGCGCTCCTTTTTGAGAACGTAAAAGGTTATAATATGCCGGTTGTGACGAACCTCTTTGGGTCCCTGGAAAGAACGAAAATCGCGCTGGGCGTGGAATGCCTCGATCAAATCGGTGAAGAAGTTTTAAATATAATTCAGCCCGCGGAAATGCCTGCGACATTCATTGACAAACTGAAAGCGCTGCCAAAACTGGCCGCGCTGTCTTCCTTCATTCCAAAAACAGTTAAGTCCGGACCGTGTAAAGAATTAATATTTAAAGAAAAACCATCCCTGGCGGAAATACCTGTTTTAAAATGCTGGCCTGAAGACGGAGGGCCTTTTATTACGCTGCCGCTGGTATTCACCAGGGATCCGGAAACAGGCAGGCGCAATGTGGGCATGTACAGGATGCAGGTTTACGATGAATGCACTACGGGTATGCACTGGCATATTCACAAGGACGCGGCCGGCCACTATGCGAAAAAGCAAAAGGACGGGGAAGGCAGGATGCCCGTGGCGGTCGCCCTGGGAGCCGACCCGTCTGTTATTTTTTCAGCCACGGCGCCTCTGCCCAATGGGTTCGATGAAATGCTCTTCGCCGGTTTCCTGCGCAGGGAGCCTGTGGAACTTGTGAAATGTGAGACTGTTGACATAGAGGTCCCCGCTCATGCTGAAATAATTCTTGAAGGTTATGTAAACGAAGGAGAAACCAGGCTGGAAGGCCCTTTCGGGGACCATACCGGTTACTATTCGTTGGCCGACCAATACCCGGTTTTTCACCTGACCTGTGTGACACGCCGGAAAAACCCTGTGTACCCGGCTACTATTGTGGGCAGGCCGCCCATGGAGGACGCTTTTATAGGCAAGGCGACCGAGCGTATATTCCTGCCCTTAATGAGGATGCAGTTGCCTGAAGTAATCGACATGAACATGCCGCCGGAAGGCGTTTTTCATAACTGTGTAATTGTATCCATAAGAAAACGTTATCCCGGTCAGGCGAAAAAAGTCATGTCCGCGTTATGGGGCATGGGCCTGATGATGCTGGCCAAACTGATCATTGTGGTGGACGAGAACGTTGACGTGCAGAACGTGTCTGAAGTGATGTGGCGTGTTTTTAACAACATTGACGCCAGGCGTGACGTTATGCTGGTGGAGGGGCCCCTGGACGCCCTGGACCATTCGTCTCCCATGCCTCACCTGGGCGCCAAGATGGGCATTGACGCCACCCGCAAGTGGCCTTCCGAGGGTCATCCGCGCCAGTGGCCCGGCGATATAATAATGAGTGATGAAGTTAAAGCGCTGGTTGACGAAAAGTGGGACAAATATGGTATTTAGCAGGGTTAAGATATTCCTCGAAATGATCAAGTTCGAACATACCATATTCGCCCTGCCTTTTGCTTACGTTGGTGCTTTTCTGGCTGAAAAAAGGATACCTGACGCCCACGATCTGATCTGGATCACACTGGCCATGGTCGGGGCGCGCACAGCCGCGATGTCGCTGAACAGGATCATTGACCGCCATATTGACCTGAAAAACCCGCGTACGGCAGGCAGGGCACTGCCAAAAGGGCTGCTCAGCGTATTCGAAGTCTGGGTCTACGTGTTAATTTCCTTTGGGCTTTTGCTGTACTCGGCGCGACAGCTAAGCCCGCTGGCCTTTAAGCTGTTTCCCCTGGCCGTGCTGATACTTTTGATATACTCTTATACAAAGCGCTTTACCTGGACATGCCACCTGTTTCTGGGGGCTACACTGGGACTTGCTCCCCTGGGAAGCTGGGTGGCTATTACCGGCCGTTTTGATCTGGCGCCGGTGCTCCTGGCGCTGGGTGTTCTTTTTTGGGTGGCAGGTTTTGACATAATATACGCCTGTGACGATTATGATTTTGACCGCAGTGCGAGGATATACTCCATTCCGGCGCGATTTGGGATTAAGAGCGCTCTTTATATATCTACGGCTTTTCACGTAGCGGCGCCGTTGCTAATTCTCGCCGCCGGCTTCGTGCTTAATCTGGGCACATTTTATTTCGCAGGGATTTTGGCCGCTGTAATTATTCTCTTTTGCCAGCATACACTGGTTCGTCCTGATGACCTGTCGCGAGCGGGTGTGGCTTTTTTTAACCTGAACGGAATCTTAAGCGTACTGGT
>CAZPXL010000115.1:0-2572 GCA_964591005.1 uncultured Eubacteriales bacterium | reverse complement strand
TGCCCACCAGCGGGTTGTTGAGCTGAAGCTGCCTTACTATGTAACCGACCTGGGGGAAGTATGGAAGCAGTTTACAGGAGAGAAAATGGTAATTGCGCTCTGGGTGGTTAAGAGATCTTTCGCGGAAAACAACCCGGAAATGACAGAACTAATCTGCAGTACTCTGCAGGAGTCAAAAAAAAGCGGTATTTACCATTACAACGAATTAGTAACCAAGGCTGAGATTAGGACCGGCCTGCCCTTAAAGGTAATAGAGGACTGCTTTATGAATATCTGGGTTGATTTTGACGAAGACTACAGGCGGTCGCTGCTTGTATTTTTTGATTATGCTTATAAGAGCGGGTTAATTGACGAGAGAGTTAAACTGCACGTCTGGGGAGAAGATAAGAGTAAGTAACCATCCTTTAAATAAACATATTTTAGTTTTCATTAAAAACCCAGTAATTTGTACGTTTTATCGTCAACTATATTTGCACCCGTTAAGCCGTTGTCAGCACGGAACTCCTTCACGGCTTTTTCAGTTCCCTGGCCCCAAAATCCGTCAGGCGTCCATTTAAGGTAACCCAGTCTTTTTAAGGCCCGCTGCACTTCCAGGACATCAGGTCCCCTGTCTCCAAGTTTTAAGAGTGAAGGACTGGTGCCAGGCGCGCCAAAAGGGCTTCCAATAATAGTTACAGGTGTACTGGCGGTTACCATCCTGTAGATCTCTTCGGCGTCCCTGTTAAACATTCTGATACAGCCATGGCTGGCGAAACTTCCTATACTGTGAGGGGCGTTGGTGCCGTGAATGCCGTATTGGCCGTAGGGGATATTCAGCCCCATCCAGCGGGTACCCATAGCATCAGGCGGATCGGTGTTCATGGATATAATTTCCCAGTTGCCTACCGGCGTGGGTGTCTCATATTTTCCCATGGCCACCGGGTACTTTTTGTAAAGTTCGCCATCGTTGTATAGCGTAAGGGTAAGGTTGTCCATGTCGATGATGATGCTCATATTTTCCGGCACAATTGCAGCCCCATGGCTTATTGTGGCGCTTGATACCGCAAACAGCAAGGCCAAAGACAGAAAAGCCGACGTTAACCCAATAGTTCTCAAATCGTCATCCTCCGGATTAATAATATGTTTATATTTTTTCTTAAACAGGCTGTTTTATGCTGTCAAACCGGAAATGTTCCCCGGCTTTAAGAGCCAGGCTCAAAATAGAGCGTCTTCATCTTTGAGCCAAAAAAATAAGACCTGTCAATTGTATGACAGGTCTTTACTTGTGCATATAAAGTTTCCATGGTGTTGAACCAACCTTGGCATTTGAAACATTTACATAAGCCGTGAGTCGTGGGTAAATCTGCATTACTCAGATTTGAACTCGATGTAGGGTCGGCTTTAGCCGACCAATTGTGCGGCTGAAGCCGCACCTACACATGTCCCAAAGGAATGCCCCGATTCTCACGTCTCACGTCTCACGTCTCACGTCTCACGACTCATTACATCTGACGCGCATATTCCACTGCGTTTCTAAAAATGCCCCGGCAGCATGATGAAACATCATCAGACAACCTGCGCCAGTTGGGGTGCTGGGTTTTGCCGACGCAGCGCTCGGGGTGGGGCATCATCCCCATAATCCGGCCTGTGCTGTCGCAGATTCCCGCTATGGCGTTGAGGGACCCGTTTGGATTAGCGGGATAAAGCAGGGTGGGGCTGCCTTCATTTCCAACATACCTGAATACAACCTGGCCCCCGTTTTCAATTTCCCGCAGGGTATCCGCGTCAGTATAGAATTTCCCCTCGCCGTGTGCGGCCTGCACGCTCATAATCCTGCCTCCCAGGCCGCGCGTAAAGACACAGCGGGTGTCTTCAACGCGCAGGTTTATCCAGCGGCATTCAAAATGGCTGCTGTCATTGACCATTAGGGTTGTTTTAATTTCACCAAGCCTGCGGTCCGGCAGCAGGCCGGTCCTGACCAGCACCTGAAAACCGTTGCAGATGCCGATAACCAGCTTGCCATTCCCGATAAAGGCATTTAACTGCTCTTTCAAAAAAGAAGTCAGCTCCACAGCCAGAATTTTTCCCGAATGGACGTCGTCGCCGTAGGAAAAACCACCCGGCAGCGCCAGGATCTGGTAGCTTGAAAGCTTTTCTTCACCGCTTCTGAGCTGGTTGACATGGACCATGGCGCAATCAGCTCCCGCTTTTTCAAAAGCGTGGAAGGTTTCCTGATCACAGTTGATCCCGTCGGTCCTCAAAACACAGACTTTTGGATTTTTCATCAGCGGAAAACCTCCTTCATCGGCTGCTGCCAGGCTGCCTTCAAATGTTCAAGCTCCAGGGTTAATAAATCATCTCCTGATTGTTTTACAGTTATGCTCCGGTCACTGGTGGTCACGCCGATTATTCTACATGGAATATTCCCAAATATATCTTCCGGTTTCTGCCCGGAAGGGATCTCGGCCAGGAAGCAGCCGGCGGTTTCATTAAACAGGAAGTTCACCGCTTTTTCGTTTTCAGGTATTTTTATAACTGCTCCAATATCACCGCCAAAACACATTTCCGCGAGAGCGGCCGCCAGGCCGCCTTC
>CAZPXL010000114.1:0-7013 GCA_964591005.1 uncultured Eubacteriales bacterium | reverse complement strand
GTTTTACCTATTATAAAGACACTTCCGCGTTTTACCGTAAGAACCGCGAGGAAATCAAAAAGCTTTTGTGGGAAACCTCCGAGAATTTTGGCGAAGGACTTTTTTCAATGGTTTGCAATTTTGCGTGCCTGCGCGATTGGAAGGTAACGGAAGACCAAGTTGCCGCCGTGCTTTTTGGTAAATTTGGGGAAATTGACGAGGAAGACGAAATTCAAATTGAAAACGCCCTAGCATGGTTCGCCCTTGAGGAAATCGCCCGCGAGCTTAACCCCGGCCTTTAACCCAAACAAATTAATTTCCCGGCAAACAATGGGGATTGCGTGCCGGGCTGTGCGTGAAAAGTGATGGTGTGAAAAGTGAGTAAAAGGGTGATTAGGCCGCCTCTGCGTGTTTGGTTTCTCGCGGGGGCGGTCTTTCTCCTTTTATCACGTAAACAAAAGAAAGAAAAGATTTTGGAAAATAATCTAGGATGCTTTGTTTATTGCTTCTTTTTAGCCGGCTTTTTCATCCTGCAATGGTTATACCCTCACTTAAAGCGGGCATATAACGTTTGCAGCGCCAAAAAAGCACGGGAAGACATGGAAGACCATAGGGAAATGCGGGAGCAACTTTTTCGCCTATCTCGGGTGATTGCGCGGGAGGAAAAGCGCGGCGCGAGGGATAAACCTAAACAAATTAAATTTAGGTAATCAGAAGAATTTTCTTGCAATTCTCTGCAACTTAGTTTTTGATATTCCCCACGATGAAAAACGCAGAAATCTCAGTTAATCCGATTCGCAAGGTTTTTTCCGGCACAATTTGTCGGGTTGCAACGCAATGCCGTTGCCCCGACACAAAAGAGCTTGGATCTTTCCTTTTTGCGGGCGAAATTAAAGATAGCGGATGCCGTGTTTCACCGGTTTTCCCAGATTGTTATGAACTTTTTCAGTGGATTCACAAAGGAAACTGGGAAGCTCAGCATGGATTGATTTATATTTATAAAGGTAATTAATGGGATATAACCCGGCTCTAATAAGGCCGGGTTTTTTAATTTCCACCGATTTTCCCCCGTTACGCCTAAAAGGTTTAAAAGTCAATAGGGAAGTTTGAAAATTTTTTTGCGCAATTTAGGATTTGACTTCTATTTTCAATTCTGTTACGCTTCCAAAAGTTTAACGTGGCTAAACAGATAAACAGGAAAACGCAAGAAAAAAATCTCTTTGAGTATACGTAAAAATACGTATCGAAAAGAGCCTTGACACTCGCACCCAAAACCATTCCAATGTGTTACAAGGGGGGACTGGCCGCCGAGAAATTGGCTTAAACCTTGGTTTAAGGGCGCAGTTTGGTCCCCCACTCTTGACGGTTTATCGCCTCAACTTCCGCGCGCCTCGCATCGGAATGGTTAGAGGAAAATAGAAAGTTATGATTGAGTCAATGAAAAAATGAATGATTTTTGAAAAAAGAATTTCGCGGAAAATGAAATTGAGGTTGACGCAGGCGAGAAATTAGTTTTTGATATTCTCAAGATGAAAAACATCCTTTCAACCCTTGCTTTTTACGCTTCAAATCCCGGCTGGCAAACTTTTGCCAAAAAGCATTTTCAAATCAACGCAATCAAATCCTTGGAAAAACGTGGTTTTTTAGAAGTTTCTTGGGGGACATCACAGGCGCGATTCTCCGGGAAAGTTTTCGCGGATCGTTAAAATTTAAATTTCCTTGTTGACTTCGTGCCGAAAACCCTTTTCACTTCTTCCAAGATGAAAACCCGCTATACCTACAAACAACTTGAAAAAGATTTGATCGCGCTCAACGAAAAGCTTGCCCGTGCTAACCATGAATACCGTTTTGTAATTGGGGCGCGCTATGGTTACACCGCAATCGACCTTGCCACCCCGGAACAAGAAAAGCGGCATTGCGTTGCGCGCACGCTTGACTGCGGGACGCCAAGAGAGTGTTTAAACGCCTGTTTTGCTTATATCGCGCAAAACTGCGCGTGATTTTTAATTTTCCTACTTGACTCTCTCCCCTTTTTCAATTTTCCTCTTTCCAGTTTCAAAACTCTAACATTCAAAACCAATCCCCATGACCAAGAAAAACTTTATTGCCCTTGCCGATGCAATCCGCGCCCACGACGCGCAACTTTCCTGCATTTCCAATGCGCGCGACATATTCACCGGATCGCAACTGGCAATTCTCGCCGATTTTTGCGCTGCGCAAAACCCCAACTTCGACCGCCAGCGTTGGCTCGACTATATCGCGGGGAATTGCGGGAAAAACGGCGGGAAGGTTGCGAAAAAGTAAAAAACGCAGTTGACTTTCCCAAAAAATCAAAATAGGGTTGAGCCATGATCAAAAAAGATGACCGCACTGAAGAGCAAAAGAAAACGCATTGCCTCGCCGTAGTCATGAAAGACAATTTCATGAGCGGGTGGGGAGAAGCTAAAGACGGCGCGAGTCGCTGCGCTTGGGCCTTTGATCCTTCCAAGGTTAATAGCGACAGGGTTTTTAACTGGGTAAAAAGCAGGAAAGAAGCGCGTTATGTCAACCTGATCGATTTGCGCACTTATCGCGCCCCGCGCAGCACGGCGCATTTTCACGTTTACATTTGCGAACCGGACCACCCTGCCGCCAAGTATTAATTTTTAGTAAGTAAGTAAAGATAAACAAAAAGGCAAATAATGGCTTTTTACACTTGGAAAGAGGAAAAAGATGCCCGCATAATGGCGGAAACGCAACGCAACAATGCACTTGCCAAGGTTTCGGAATTGGAGAATCTAAACAAGGAGTTGAAAAAAGCTCTTTCTGACCTACTTGTAAACGCAACGGCTAAAGCTCGTTACATTTCCCTTCTGGAAGGAAACGACGAAAAAGAATATTTTTTGCCGGATCGGGTGTTAGACTCGCCGGAAATGGCTAAAGCTCGTGAGCTTTTGAGTAAGTAAGTAAACCACTAAAAACAAAAACAATCAGAAAAAAATAGGGATAAAAAAACGTTATGGACACCAACGAAATGCCCGCGACCGAAACCGCCCAGAAGGCAAAGCGCCGTTATACCAAGACAACCGATGCAATCCGCGAGAATATCGCGCAAATGCTTAGGGACAATATCCACCCCTCCAAGATTGCAATGGATTTGCAGGTTTCCCCTCCGCTTATTTACAAGATTAAAGGGGAAATGGGTTTAACTCGGCCTTATAACCGCAAGGTTCCCGCCGATCCCGTTGCGCCGACCGAGTAAGGGGGGGCAAAACTGGCCGCGTTTAACCTGTAAGGGTGGCGCGGTCAATTTGTTTTTGTGTGCGTAGAACTACGTAGCGAAGAAATAAAAAAAGAGCTTGCTATAATTTAATTTTCCCATTTCAATTTCCCCACGATGAAAACTAAAGACATTGGATCCATTATTGAAGTGAGTTTTAGCGCGGAAGAAATTGCGCTTTTCAACTCAACCTTTCCATGTTCTGGCATCCCTGTTTGCAATGGTTTTTTCCAATTTGAAAAAAAGACCGGCGATTTAGTAGATGAAAGCGAACATTTGCGCGGGGTCGAAAACGGTGCAGCCGTCTCCGCTTTGTGCGATGAGGCTTGGACGTTTGTTTTTAACAATGGGGGCGTGAGGCGGTAAGTAAAACCACGCAATAAAAAATTAAAATAGAGCTTGCAATCTCGGCTAATTAGGTTTTGAGTGTGTCCAGTTCAATCAATCCAAACCTTAAAAATCATAACGCAATGCAATTCTACTCTGACCCATCCCGTGAAAAAGAAAAATGGTCTCTCCCCGACTGCGAAGCATTTACCATGACTGCCGAGGAATTCGCGGAGACCATGGAAGACGAGATTTACAATCTCATGAAGCGCAAAGAATTTAGACTTGCCTCGATGAATTCCCGCGTGCGGGAAAAGATGATCGAGACACTCGTCGAGGAAAACGCAATCAAAGGCGGTTGGTTTTATTGGTACTGCTTTCCGGGGTGTTTGCCTGAAGGTGACCCCGTGGGACCATTTGCCACCTGTGGCGATGCGATCAAAGCTTGCCAAGAAGAGGCTTCTAACTTCTAACTAATTTTACAATCTTTTTACAAAAAGAATTAAAAAAGAGATTGATCGCGCCAAAACTCTCCCATTAATTTGACCGCATCGACAGGCCACCTCGGCCAATCCTTCACACACTAAAAACCACTAAACCAAATCCTCCCATGATCTCCAAACAAGATCGCCTCTCACTCATCCGCGCCCGCTTTGCCCTAACCTGTAGGGCCGCGTTACCCGGTCTCCTTGCCGTTTCGGCGCAAGAAATTTGCGACACGGTCGCGGAAGAGACCGCCCCCGTGTTGCGCGAAAGCGACGATTTGACGCAAGATATTGACGAGGTGGGGTTTAAGCCGGAACTTGAAGCCGCGTTTGACCGTGTGCGGGAAGTTATTGACCGCGAGGACGAAACCCTTTTGAGCCGTACCGAGCGCGACCAACTCGCCAAGGACTTGCGGGAATACAAAAAACGGTTCTGGCTCGCCCTTATTCCCGCTAACCCCTTCGCAGCCTAACCCATCCCCAAAATAGCGTTTACAATCTTTTTACAGTATGTCAACCTCCGCAAAGTCCGCCCTAATTCTCGCCGCAATCGTCTTGCTGTTTATCATCGCGGGAACGCTTGATTGCCCGGTTTAACCAATACGCAAAACTACTTACTAGCAAATCAAATTCAAAGCTTGCTTTCGGGGAAACTCGGGGCAAGCTTGCTTGCGCTATGCAAAACCTCTCGCAATTCAAATCCGCCCTCTCTTTCCGCGTCGCCTCCGCCCTCGCGTTTGACCCTCACGCGCTCGATTGCTACGGTCAAGCCTTTGCGCCCCGCTCGACTTCCGCGCCTGAAAAACGACCGATTGCCCGCAGTCTGTTGGCTGACGCCCGCGCCCGCGTCCATTCCGCACAAGCCAAGCCTCAAGATATGACAAGCGCGCAGATTGCCCGCGTGCTCGCCACCCTGCCACGTATTGCGCCGATCTACGTTTCCGCGGCACAGGTACGCAAAGAGCGCCGTGAAGGTGGGCTTTTCACGGTTGGCCAGCTAGCACGGCGCTAACCCTTACATTCTTTTTACAAAAGAAATTAAAACAGAGCTTGACGCACACACAAACAAGACTAGGTTGCACGCGATGAAAACAAAATTAATCCGTTCTAAAATTAGCCGATATTCCTTCGGTCCGGTAAACGAGCCGACATTTCATGAAGTTAACGGGAAAAACACAGGGACACTTATCACCCCCTTAACCTTCGCAGATGAAGAGGGTGAAACCGTCAACGGTTCGGTCGAGTTTTATTTTCTCCCCGACCAAGAGCCGCACGGGTTTTCCCGCAATGGAAGCGATAGCGCTGGCGGCTGGTTGAGCTGGGACGGCAACACGTTGGAAGACTTCGACGGCTCTTTCTTTCTTCCTAAATCAGTAGGGGCCGCCCTTGTTGCCCTAGGTTATGACGTAAACGACAATTTTTTCGCTACCCCCTTGGAGTAACTCAACAAGCCCGGCCTAACCGCCGGGCTTTTTTGTGCCCATTTCAAACCCCTTTTCAATCCTTACTTCTTTACATGATTTAAATCAGTTTAGAATTGTAAAAACGCAATAGGGGCGAAAACTCGACTCGCAAGGGCGGAGACTAAGGGGACACTTTCGAGCCCCTCTAAAGCGATTCTAAGGCCACTACGCACGATTTAACTTCTGTAAAACTCGTTAAAAGTTTGTAAAGAAATTGTAATGAAAAAGCCTTATTGAGAACGCGTTTCAATGAATGGGTGGGGGTTCTACGTGGAACAGTGACGGGAAGGGGTGGCGGTTTATGAAATATGACAGGGGAGGGGTGGGGAGATTTGAAGGGGGGTGGCAGTCGCTCCCACCTCTCCCAGAAATTAAAATCAAGAAATTAAATTTTAATATTCTTTAAAAATTAAATTTCAATAAATTTAATAATTAAACTTCAATTCTAACTCTAATAATTAACCCCCAATAATTAGACTCCAACTTAACCCCAACCTTAATTCCAGAAATTAAATTCTAATGTTTTAACATTTTAATATTCTAATTAATAATCTAATAATCCACTATCCCAATATCTTTAACATCCCAAGGTAAGATTCCGCCCCTTTTACACCTTAATACCCTCACAATTTCCCCCATTCCATTTTTAGCTTATAAAAAAGTATAGCAGGCTATATATAGCGGGAAATAAAAACAAGTCGTCTTTCCCCTTTCTTGTAATATACACAATACAAACTCTACTAGCTTAAGAATATTTAGGTAGAATTTGTAATAAAACACCCCCTCCACCCTTTTTAAAAATCTAAACAAAGCGGGTTTGTTAAAATTTAAAAAATTTGAAAAAAATATCGGGGCTTATTATTTTTTAAACTTTAAAGGCGTGGTAATACCAATTATTCGGCAAACAGAAAATAAAATATCAAGCACGTTATAAAAAAACGAGTGTGGTGCGGGTATGTATTGGGTAAAAATTGGGCTGCGACGGATCGCAACGAAACCGTGGGTTTTACAAATCTGCCCGTAATGCTTTCCACGCCCACTAATTTTCCATTGCGTGACTGCGCCACAGATTGGACAAGCGGTTGGCCACGTTACAGCAACTAAATTAGTCGTTGATGTGTGATGTGTTTCGGCACTATAATTTTGTAAGTTCATGTTATTTAGGTCGGTTAATTTTTACGTGGGCACGTTCCCACATTTTTATAATTAAGTTTAATCAAAGCCTCTTTATCGCATTCTTCCATTCTGCTTAAATCTAAATTATTTAAACCAAAGTCACGAATTAGATATTCAGCAAGGTCGGCGTGACCGGTTTCAACAAGCCATTTTGCGGCCAAAAGAATACCTTTTTCAAGTTTAGTGGGGTGGGAATTCATAGTGAATTAAAAATTCAATATTTAAAAATCAATTTAGGCACTTTCTCTTCTTCGAACCTAGTATAACCTATAAAATCACCTTTTTCCGCATCTATATAAGGCATCAACCAAGTGAAAAATTGCT
>CAZPXL010000113.1:0-7056 GCA_964591005.1 uncultured Eubacteriales bacterium | reverse complement strand
ATTCACGTTTATTTCTTCAGCCAGGGCATCATTTTACGCAGTTCCGCACCGACCTTCTCAACCTGGTGTTCGCTTTCTTTCTTTTTCATGGCGTTGAATGCCGGGCGGCCGGCCTTGTTTTCCAGGATCCACCTCTTGGCAAACTCGCCGTTTTGGATCTCGGACAGGATCTTTTTCATCTCTTTGCGGGTTTCTTCAGTGATAATGCGCTGGCCGGTTATGTAATCCCCGTATTCGGCAGTATTGCTGATCGAGTAACGCATCAGGTTAAAACCGCCCTCATTAATTAAATCAACAATCAGCTTCATTTCATGCAGGCACTCAAAATAAGCCATCTCAGGCGCGTAACCAGCTTCCACCAGGGTGTCAAAGCCGGCTTTCATCAGCTCGGTGACGCCGCCGCAGAGCACTGCCTGCTCGCCAAAGAGGTCGGTCTCGGTCTCTTCTTTGAAAGTGGTCTCGAAAACGCCCGCCCTGGCGCCGCCGATACCCTTGGCGTAAGCCAGCCCTATTTCCTTGGCCTTGCCGGTGTAATCCTGGTGTACCGCGACCAGGCAGGGCACGCCTTTGCCTTCCTGGTACATCCGGCGCACAATATGTCCCGGTCCCTTGGGGGCGACCATGAAGACATCGACCTCTGGCGGGGGCACGATCTGACCGAAATGGATGCTAAAACCGTGTGAAAACATGATCGCGTTGCCGGGTTCCAGGTACGGCCGGATCTGCTCCTGGTAGATTCCCGCCTGGAGTTCATCCGGAAGCAGGATCTGGATAACATCTGCCGCTTTTGCCGCTTCGGGCACAGTCATTACCTTGAGCCCGTCAGCCTCCGCCTTTTGGCAGGTGGGACTGGTCGGGCGAAGTCCGACGATAACATTGAGACCGCTGTCCCGGAGGTTTTGCGCCTGAGCGTGGCCCTGGCTGCCGTACCCAATAACCGCGATGGTTTTACCTTTTAATAAGTTTAGGTCCGCGTCTTGATCGTAGTAAATCTTTGGCATTAGCTTTCGTCCTCCTCTTTATTTGAATAATTCTTAGAACTGGATTTAAAGCCCCGCAGCACGGCGATTTTCCCCGTGCGGACAAGCTCTTTGATTCCAAACGGACGCAGTGAGTCTTCAAAAGCTGTTATTTTACCGTCATTACCGGTTACTTCAATAGTAAGGGTCTTCGGGCCCACATCCACGATACGAGCGCGAAATATGTCCACCAGCTGCATTATTTCCGCTCTCTTGGCGGCGTCGGCGCTGACCTTGATCAGGACCAACTCCCGGTCGACATAGGCATCCCTGGTGATATCGCTGATTTTTATAACATCCACCAGCTTGTGCAGCTGCTTGCTCACCTGCTCCAAATACCTGTCGTCTCCCTCGACCACGATGGTCATCCTCGATACAGAGGGATTATCCGTCCTGCCCACGGCGAGGCTGTCGATGTTGAAGCCGCGCCTGCTGAAAAGGCCCGCAACCCGGGCAAGCACTCCAGGATTATTTTCTACCAATACAGCCAGGGTATGCTTCATTTTTAAACCTCCCCAATCTATCCCAACATTTTATCCAGCGACTCGCCCGGAGGAACAATCGGCAGGACATTGTCTTCCTTGTCTACAATAATATCTATCATCACCGGTTTTTTGGCCCGGATCGCCTGTTTCAGGGCCGGCACGACCTCGTCTTTCCTGGCCACCCTGATCCCAAGCGCCCCGTAAGCTTCAGCCAGCTTGACAAAATCGGGGTTAAGCAGTTCGGTTTGAGAATACCTCCGGTTGTAGAACATTTCCTGCCACTGCCTGACCATCCCCAGATAGCCGTTATTTAATATTGCCACATTGATGGGGAGATCATAATTGACCGCGGTGCAAAGCTCCTGTATATTCATTTGAATGCTGCCGTCACCGGCTATGTCAAACACAGTTTCATCCGGGCATCCCACCTGGACGCCGATGGCCGCGGGCAGGCCAAACCCCATTGTGCCGAGGCCGCCGGAAGTGATAAAAGAACGCGGTTTGGTAAAGGTGTAATACTGTGCTGTCCACATCTGGTGCTGGCCCACCTCGGTGGTGATCCTGGCGTTGCCCTCTGTGAGGTTGAATATTTCCTGGATTACATACTGTGGTTTTATGTTGCCCCTGTCACAGTATTTCAAAGGGTATTCTTTTTTCCAGGCTTTGATCTTTTCCCGCCAGGCTTCTTCCAGGTTAGGCCGGAGGACTTCCATCAGCCGGCCCAGCACTGACCTGACATCTCCCACTATGGGGATGTCGACCCTTACGTTTTTGCCGATTTCGGCCGGGTCTATGTCAATATGAATTATCTTCGCTTTGGGGGCAAACGCCTCCAGCTTGCCGGTCACCCGGTTGTCAAAACGCGCCCCCACGGCGATAAGCAGGTCACATTCACAAACGGCGAAGTTGGCGTACTTGGTGCCGTGCATCCCCAGCATGCCAAGAGACAGCGGGTGGCTGCCGGGGAACCCCCCCAGTCCCATCAGGGTGCAGGTTACCGGCGCCGCCAGCATCTCAGCCAGCTTGAGCAGCTCACCGTGTGCCCCGGAAATAACCACGCCGCCGCCGGCGTATATAAGTGGCCGCTTTGAATACGCTATCGCTTCGGCTGCTTTAATTACCTGCTTTTGATCAACATCCGGCACGGGCTTGTATCCGGGCAGGTTGATCTCTCCCGGCGGTTCGTAATCAATAAGGGACAGTGAAATATCACTGGGAACATCGATCAGCACCGGGCCGGGCCGGCCGGTAGTGGCGATATAAAATGCCTCTTTTACCGTCATGGCCAGCTCGGAAGGGTCCTGGACCAAAAAATTATGTTTTGTGACAGGCATGGTGATGCCGGTGATGTCCGCTTCCTGGAAGGAATCCTTGCCAAGCGAAGCCCGTGTGACCTGGCCGGTGATTGCCACCATGGGCACAGAATCCATGTAGGCGTTGGCAAGGCCGGTAACAAGGTTTGTAGCGCCGGGGCCGGAAGTAGCCAGGCAGACACCGGGCCGGCCGGTAGCCCGGGCATAACCGTCCGCCGCGTGGGCGACACCCTGTTCGTGGCGGGCCAAAATATGCCGGATGCCGGAATCATACAACGCGTCATAAATCGGCAAGGCCTGGCCTCCGGGATATCCGAATATGGTGTCAACCCCTTCAGCCTCTATGCTTTTTAACAAAATTTGCGCTCCTGAAAGTTTTACTACACTCATGCCAGTCATTCCTTCCTGAAAATACCTTGCAGTAAAGAGAGCCTGCCGCTTTAAAATATTTTGAGCGCCTTGCACTCTATAAAAAAATGGCCGGTATACGGCCGGCCATTCGCCCGTTTTAAATTAATAAAAAGATATTATTTTTTTGAAGCACCCTCCGCAAGGTTAATAAGAGGGCCGTCTACCTTGGTAAGCTCGTGGAAAGCGGCAATCAGTTCCCAGGTCATTTTGCCGGGCTTGCCGTCGGCTATAATGCGCCCGTCCACGTTAATGACAGGTATGACCTCTGCCGCAGTGCCTGTCAGGAAAACCTCATCAGCGGTGTAGACATCGTACATGGTAAACATTTTCTCTTCAACGGGGATACCCTTCCCGCAGGCCAGGTCCATGACCGCGTTGCGGGTAATCCCCTCCAGAATGCCGGCGGAGGAAGGCGGCGTAATCAAAACACCCTTATTCACAATAAAAATATTATCTCCAGTCGCCTCGGCGACATAACCTTCATTATTCAGCATGATTGCTTCCGGCATGCCGGCTAGGTTGGCTTCCATCTTGGCGTAAATGTTGTTCAAGTAGTTCAATGACTTAACCCGAGGGATACAGGCGGTGGGTATGTTCCGGCGGGTAGACACGGAAATAACCGACATGCCTTTTTCATACAGCTCGTCAGGATAAAGGACAATAGAAGCGGCAATGCAGAAGATAAAAGGTTTCGGGCACTTGCGCGGGTCAAGGCCCAGGTCTCCCGGGCCCCTGGTCACCACCAGCCGGATGTAGGCGTCAGTCAAGTTGTTGCGTCGCAGTGTTTCCAGCACAATTTCCTGCATTTCGTCCTTGCTGACAGGTATCTGCATGCAAATGGCCCTGGCCCCGTCATAAAGGCGGTCCAGGTGGTCGCCCAGTTTGAAGACCCGGCCGTGATAAGCCCTGATGCCTTCGAAAACCCCGTCACCGTACAGCAGCCCGTGGTCAAAAACAGACACAACCGCTTTCTCTTTTGGCACATACTCACCGTTAAGATAAATAATCATCAGAACTACTCCCCCTAAAATATAAAATACTGCGAACGCTTTTTATAAAAACCACTTTAAAAATATAATAACCTCTCGCCTGACAGCTTTGTAAACTGTCAGGGACGAGAGGTTGAAAACCACGCGCGGTACCACCCTGCTTGCTTTCCAAAAGAGGAAAGCCTCTTGTTGTGCCTAAATGACACGGCACTATAACGGATGCCTGAACCGGCCCGGCTTACTGCACTTTTCAGCCTGCGACTCCGGGGTGATATCGGAACCTGCCTAAAAGCACCGGTTTTCAGCTAACCCGGCTCTCTGAAGCTCTGTAAAGCAGACCCTGGTCCCCTTCATAGTTTTTGCCAATATAACTGTTTTTCAGTATACAAAAAACCCCCAAAAGTGTCAAGTTATAATTTAATTTGATCTTTATATTATATACGTTTTTCGAAAAAAGGTGGAACGTATGGAAATTGTAACCACAATAATTATTTTCACATATTATGTTAAAAAGTGTTCAGGAGGAATATGAGATATGGATAATAAGACTGATGCCAAGGCGGAAGCTGTTATGAACAACCCCATGACAGATATGTGCCCGATGGACCCGCGCGCTTTGTTTGACGCCATTGCAATGCATGAGTGCAATGAGGCGGCGATGTACAATATGCTCGCCCAGTGCGCTCCCACCCCCTGCCTGCAGAGGATGATTTGCCTGATGGCCGCGGAAGAGGCCAACCAGGCCGCGACCCTGGCCGCCATCGCGGCCGCTTATGGATTGGGCGCGGCCATGCCGATAGTACCCGGCCAACCGACTCCCTTTAATAACCCGCCATATATGCCGCCTAATTTTTACGCCTCGGGCGAGAAGAAAGAAAAATAAATAATTTCTATAAGGAGGTTACTGTGATGATGCCAACTTGGTGTGACTGCGTCAGACAAATATTAGATTCGGAATTACACCAGATCTGCCACCTGGCCCGATTAGCCACGATGGCCCCGGATGAAGTGGCAAGAAAAATGGTCCTGCACCTGATCAATGAAGAATTGGGTGAGGCGATGTTCTGGAACAATATCCTCTGCTGCGCCTGTGACCCATGCATGCAGGTTTCCCCTGAAGACGGTTATCAGCCGGTTATGCCCTGTCCGGGCATGGGTCCGGATATGGGCGCCGGTGTGGGCTTCGGACCGGGAATGGGCTTTGGACCGGGTATGGGTTTCGGCCCGGGTATGGGAGGACCCTGCCCGGTTAGCCCCGGTATGCCCTGCCCCGGTATGCCCTGTCCACCGCCAGACGGTGGAATCTGCCCTGGCATGCCCTGTCCACCGCCAGACGGTGGAGTCTGCCCTCCCAATCCGTGCTACGGTCCCGAAATGGGCGTGGGTCCGTCAGTCGGGACCAGCCCCGGTGTCAATATCGGCTCCGATTTCGGGGGTGGGATCGGGATATCTCCGGATCCCGGTATGGGGATGGGCCCCGCCATGGGCATGGGTCCCGTTGCTCCCGGAGCCGGCGCTGGCGGCGGGGTCGGCTCCGGGCCAGGCGGTATCTTTGGACCCGGTACGAGCTACGGCCCCAATCTTCCCAGCTTCGGAACCGGTACTCCCATTTTTAACCCGGGAGTCAGCGTGGGGACCAGCCCCGCAACAGGCCCCATAACCAGCGGAGGACCAATTGTAAGCCCCTCCCCCGGTATGGCTTCGGTGCCAGAGACCTCTCCTGCCGCTGAGGAAGACAAGGAAACAGAAAAAAAATAAAGCACTTGTTCAGACCGCCATAAAAAGGCGGTTTTTTTATGGATAAAATAAATTTTTAACAATTTATTAATACTTTCAACATATTTATCTTTTAAAATACTTAATGGCCGGAGGTTTACTTTAAACTAAAGCGAGGTGTTACCGTTGGTTAAACTTTATGCTCTGAGCACATGTCCCTGGTGCAAAAAAGCCAAGTCATTTTTTATTCAAAAACAAGTTCCCTTCGAGTGCATCGAAGTGGATTTACTCAAGGGAGAAGAACAGGAAAAGGCGGTGAAGGAAGTCAGATTTCTGGCCGGCGACGCTGTCTTTCCTGTCACAGTAATCGGCGAGGAGGTAATCCTGGGCTTTAAATTAGATGATTTTGAAGAGGCGCTGGAAAATGACAAATAAAGTGTTTTGCCCGGTTTGCCTGGTAAGAAGTGCGACAAGGGGACGGTTCTCTTGTCGCGTTTTTGTATACAATAATGCGACAAGAGAACCGTCCCCTTGTCGCATTGGTCCCCTTGTCGCATTGGGCTTTACTTGCGCACCGGGTTGATATATAATAACATTTTATTATAAAAGTAAGAGTATGGAGTGATCACGTGGGCGATTACCAGAAACAGCTCCGGGAGGAGCGGGATTACCTCGAAAAAACATTATCTTTTCTCAAGAAAGAAATCGAGAGCATGCTCGGATCTGTATCCCGGCAAAAGAGCGGCTTGACGGCTCTAAGAAAAGATATGTGGGAAAATACCGTCCATTTTGCCAACGACTTCGCCAGGCTTACGGAAATCACCCATTACCTGGCGGAACTGGACAGCCAGTCCGCCAATTACGGCAATACACTGAAGCGTCTCGAGAAATACAGGAAAATGCTGCTGTCGCCTTATTTCGGCAGGTTTGACTTTCTCGAAGACGGCCTGGCTGATACCGAAAAAATATACATCGGGCTGCACAACCTGGTTGATTCCAAAACAGGCGATTTTTATGTGTACGACTGGCGCGCTCCCGTTTCCAGCATATTTTACCGGTTTGAGCCGGGGAGGGCATCGTATCAGGCCCCCGTTGGAACGATCTCAGGCGAAGTAAAATTAAA
>CAZPXL010000112.1:0-7082 GCA_964591005.1 uncultured Eubacteriales bacterium | reverse complement strand
ATCATTTTGTTGGATCTCCGGCGAACAATGCGAATTATGCGGTTAAGTCTGTTTTTAATAATAATCAGTATTATTTGTTACAATAACTAGCAGTTACAAGGATAAAACAGGAGGTTAACTAGTGGCTAACAGGCTGTCAAAAGAAAAAAGTCCTTATCTGCTCCAGCATGCCAATAATCCCGTGGACTGGTATCCCTGGTCCGACGAAGCCTTTAAAGAAGCAAAGAAGCGTAATTGCCCGATATTTCTCAGTGTGGGGTATTCGACCTGCCACTGGTGCCACGTCATGGAAAGAGAGTCCTTCGAAGATGAGGAAGTAGCTGCAGTCCTCAATAATAACTTTGTGTCCATAAAGGTTGACCGGGAAGAACGCCCGGACATAGACCATATCTATATGTCCGTATGCCAGGCTATGACCGGTCAGGGGGGGTGGCCGCTGACCATATTAATGACCCCTGACAAAAAGCCTTTTTACGCTGGAACCTATTTCCCCAAGCATGAAAAGTGGGGCAGGATAGGCCTGGTTGATATCCTGATCCAGGTCAGTGAAAAGTGGAGGCAGGACCCGGATTTACTGATCCGGACCAGTAATCGGGTGATAGAGGCGGTACAATCAAGGGATAAAGGACCGGCCGCGGATAAAATTACCGGGGAAATATTAGAAAAAGCCAATATGGAGGCCAGGCACCACTTTGACAGGAGGCACGGCGGATTCGGCCCGGCGCCCAAATTTCCGACCCCTCACAACCTGGCCTTGCTTCTTCGTTACTGGAAGAGAAAAAAAGACCCCGAAGCCATGGCCATGGTTGAGAAAACACTTGAATCCATGTACAGAGGGGGAATCTATGACCACATCGGTTTCGGGTTTGCCCGCTATTCAACGGACGAGAGGTGGCTGGCCCCTCATTTTGAGAAAATGCTGTACGACAACGCGCTGCTGGCGCTGGCGTACACTGAAGGGTACCAGGAAACGGGACGGAAATTGTACGCCAGGGTGGCGAAGCAAATCTTTACGTACATATTAAGAGACATGACGTCTCCCGAGGGGGGGTTTTATTCGGCGGAAGACGCTGACTCCGAAGGACAGGAGGGTAAATTTTATGTCTGGACGCCTGATGAGATTAAAAACATACTGGGTGAGCGGGATGGCGAAATATACTGCCGGTTGTTTAATATAACGTCCAAGGGCAATTTTGAGGGGCGGAACATCCCTAACCTGATCGCTGCTCCCCCTTTCAACGATGCCGGAGAATTAACCCTTGAAGCGGAGGGTTCTGCCGGTTCTATTGAGCGTCTGCGGCAGGAGCTTTTCAACGCCCGTGAAAAGCGGGTGCACCCGTACAAGGACGATAAGATCCTTACTTCCTGGAACGGCCTGATGATTGCCGCCATGGCCAGGGGAGCGGCTGTGTTTGGTGAAGATGTTTACAGTGAGGCGGCGGTGGGCGCCGTAGAATTTATTTATCAAAAAATGCGGCGGCTGGATGGGCGGTTGCTGGCCCGTTACCGTGACGGCGAATCGGCTTACCCGGCTTACCTTGACGACTATGCCTTTTTAACCTGGGGTTTGCTGGAACTTTACCAGGCTGCTTTTGACGCATCCCACCTGGAGAGGGCCCTGGAACTTACCGGGCAGATGATCAACCTCTTCTGGGATGAAGAAAACGGAGGCTTCTTCTTTTACGGGAAGGATGCCGAGCAGCTTATTTCCCGACCGAAAGAAATTTACGACGGCGCGCTGCCCTCCGGCAACTCGGTGGCTCTGCTGAACCTTCTGCGCCTCGCCCGTTTAACCGGCGACGAGTCGCTGGCGGAGATGGCTGAAAAGCAGGTGAAAGCTTTTTCGGGAAGTATCGGGCAGTACCCCTGGGGATATACTCACTTTCTCATGGGAGTTGACTTCATGCTTGGCCCCACCCGCGAAATTGTGATCGCAGGGAAGGAGAATGATCCTGACACGACGGCGATGTTAAGAGCGGTAGGGCAGGCTTTCATGCCTGACGCGGTGGTGGCTTTTGTTCCGGAAGGTGAAGCCAGCCGGCAGATTGAAAAGCTGGTTCCTTTTCTGAAGGAGCAGCGACCGTTAGACGGGAAGGCTGCGGCCTATATTTGTGAAGATTACGCCTGCCGGGCGCCGGTCACAGAATACCGGCAGTTTGTGGAAATGCTTCAGCAATAACCTGAAAAAAAATAATTTGATAGGAAACTTAATTATCCGGGGTGCCCGGATTTTTTTTGCGGATCGCACAAGTAAAATATCCTCTTAAAGGATTTTTCTTCTATAAAATCGAACATATCATCGAAGTCTTAAAATGTAGAAAGAGAGGCAGCCTTGATGTCAAATAGCTTTTTGGCGCAGACAGCCCTGGAGATCATAATTGTTGTTCTTTTAATTTTTTTGTGGCTACAGGGCAGGAAAAACAGGTCTTCAGAGATTGCGTCCAATTTTGCCTCAATAGAAAAAAGCCAGGAAAAAACTGAAAGGATGTTCAGGGAAGAGATCGTCAGGAGCAGGGAAGAGGACGGTAATAACGCCAGGCGGCTCAGGGATGAAGTCAATACTTCCCTGAAGATGCTCGGCGACTCTCTGTTGGCGCGTTTGACCGAGAACGCCACGCTCCAGAGCAACCAGTTTGACACGTTTTCAAACCAGATAAATGTTTTAACCAGGAGCAACGAGCAAAAACTGGACAAGATGCGGGACACATTTGAGGAAAGATTAATCCTTCTGCAGAAAGATAATAATCAAAAGCTGGAGCAGATGAGATCCACGGTGGACGAGAAGCTGCACGAAACCCTGGAAAAGCGCCTGGGCGAATCATTCAGGCTCGTCAGCGAAAGGCTTGAGCAGGTCCATAAAGGTTTGGGTGAAATGCAGTCCCTGGCCGCGGGGGTGGGCGACCTGAAAAAAGTTTTGACCAATGTCAAGACCAGGGGTGTCTGGGGGGAGATCTCCCTATCCAGCCTGCTCGAACAGATATTAACCAACGAACAGTATGACAAGAACGTGGCCACAAAAAAAGGCAGCAATGAGCGGGTGGAGTTTGCCGTCAGGCTGCCGGGCAGGGATGCCGAAAAGAAAATTGTCTGGCTGCCGATAGACGCTAAATTCCCGCAGGAAGATTACCAGCGGCTGATAGAAGCGCAGGAGCAGGCCAATCCGGCCCTTGCCGAACAGGCTTCCAAACAGCTGGAGACAAGGATAAAAGCGGAAGCGAAGAACATCAAGGACAAATATATAGACCCGCCCCACACCACTGATTTCGGCATCATGTTTCTGCCCACGGAGGGGCTGTTTGCCGAAATAATACGCAGGCCGGGTCTTTGTGACACGCTGTTAAGAGATTGCCGGGTGATAGTGACCGGACCCACCACCCTTTCAGCCCTGCTGAACAGCCTTCAGGTAGGTTTCCAGACCCTGGCTATAGAAAAACGGTCCAGCGAGGTCTGGGCGCTGCTCGGAGCAGTAAAAAGCGAGTTCGGCAAATTCAGCGAGATACTTGAAAAAACCCACAAAAAACTGCAGGAGGCCAGCAATACCATCGACAGCGCCGCCAGAAAATCCCGTACGATAGAGAGAAAATTAAAGACCGTACAGGAACTGCCCGCGGCTGAAGCGGTTGTACTGCTTGACGAAAACGATGAAACGGATCCATTATGATTTAATTTAGCGGCTGTTTTATGGAATATATGCCACAGCCTCAATTTCGACCAGGACATCTTTAGGCAACCTGGCCACCTCCACGCAGGAACGGGCAGGGTGCTCGGCGCCAAAGAATTCGGCGTAAATTTCATTGATTATTGCAAAATCATCCATGTTCTTGATAAAAAGCGTTGTCTTCAGGACGTTGCTTAAAGCGGCGCCGGCCGCGTTTAAAACTTCCTCCAGGTTTTTTAACGCCTGCCGTGCCTGCGCCTCGACCCCTCCGGGCACAATTTCACCGCTCGCCGGGTCGGCCGGTATCTGCCCCGAGGTAAAGATCAGGTTTCCCAGCCTCACGGCCTGGGAATAAGGTCCGATGGCGGCAGGGGCTTTTGAAGTTGATATTATTCTCCTGTTCATTTTTACACCCCGTTTTTGTTTGTGTTCTTCTTATCGTAAAGTACAGCACAAATATTATAACAGGTAAGTTCAATAATCAATCCTTCATTATGAGGTTAAAGAAATTTCTGTTGTTTAGTATTATCTTTTCCGGTGCTGATAACCGCATAAATCCATGCTTTACGAAGGATTATTTTATATTCCATCTCATTTTACGATTGATTTGATAGTTTTTGGTATATAATGATTTCGAAAAAAGATAAAACAAAAGGGGTTGGTCATAATTAGTAAAATTACCAGGGGACCTTCAACAGTTCTTTTCCCTGTCCCAACCGTGCTCGTGACTTCCCGCCGGGAGCAAGGCGAGCCTGATATAATAACCATAGCATGGACAGGCATTATGAACTCTGAACCGCCGCTCGTTTATATCAGCGTGCGTCCCGTAGGCAGGCATTCTTACCGCCTGATCAAGGAGTCCGGGGAATTCGTGATCAACATTCCTTCGGCCGGTCAGGCCGGAGTTGTCGACTACTGCGGCATGGTCAGCGGCGGGAAAGTAAATAAGTTTAAAGAAACAGGGCTGACACCGGCGCCCGCTTTACATGTGAAAGCTCCTTTAATTGCCGAATGTCCGGTTAATGTCGAGTGCAGGGTAAAGCAGGTAATACCCCTGGGCAGCCACGATGTTTTTATCGGGGAGGTCCTGGCTGTCCATTATAATAAGGACGTGCTTGATGAAAAGGGGCGGCCTGACTTTGAAGCAATGCAGCCTTACGGTTACTGCTCCGGTGAATACAGGCTGATATCCAAAAAGATCGGATATTACGGTTATACAAAAAAGGAAAACCTGCGTTAAGCAAAACAATACGGGAGGTTTGACTTTATGGAAGCCTTTATTGGGAAAACGCTTATAAGCATGATCCTGGGGGATATTACCGTACAGGAAACCGAGGCGATAGTAAACGCCGCCAACTCGGGACTGCTGGGCGGCGGAGGGGTGGACGGCGCCATCCACCGGGCCGGCGGGCCTCAAATCCTTGCCGAGTGCAAGGAAATCCGGGCCAGGCAGGGGACGCTGCCCACCGGCAGGGCGGTTATAACCAGCGGCGGCCGTTTGAAGGCCCGCTATGTGATACATACTGTCGGTCCGGTGTGGTCGGGCGGCAAAAGAGGCGAGGACGAACTGCTGCGCAGCGCGTACCGGAGCAGCCTTACCCTGGCCATGGAAAAGGGCATCCGCTCTGTTTCCTTTCCCTCGATCAGCACCGGCATATACAGTTTTCCCGTGGACCGGGCGGCCCGCATAGCCCTGCGCGAGGTAAGGGATTTTGTCGCCGAACAGCAGGTTTTTGACGAGGTGCGTTTTGTCCTCTTCAGCGCACCGGTGCTGAAAGAGTTCAAAACCGCCTGGGAGGAAATAAGCGGTATTTGACTGACCATACTGGCACAAACGTCCAATGGCAGTGTTGAAGCTGATAACGCGGAGGGCCAGCTCACTATCAATACGGATAACGGTAAGATTGCCGTGCGGGATTTGGAAGGAAGCCTGGAGGCGGAAAGTGAAAATGGCCGGATTACGGCGGCCGGGGTTTCCGGTAAAATCACGGCTGAGACGGATAACGGCGGAATAAGGATAGAGGATCCCGGCGGGGATGTGGTCGCGGGGTCTGAAAACGGCTCTGTGGAACTCACGTCAGACGGCCCGCTGGACAAAAGCTACCTGCTGCAAAGCGAGCAGGGAAAGTTGAGCGTCAGGCTGCCCCGGATTTCAGATCTTGAAATAGAGGCAAGGACAAGTCACGGTAGAATTTCCGGCCTGAGCGCTGAAAACAATTCCGGCGCGTCTCAGGAGGGAATCGACCGGTTGAAACTGGGAACGGGAAAGGGCCGCCTCAGGCTGATTACTGAAAACGGCAGTATCCAGTTAAACGCATACTAGGTTTATTTCGTACCATCACCGGGCAGGGCGGTTTTCCGTACCGGGACGAGCTCTATTGCGAAATCCGGGCAGTGTATAACACATAGTTCGCAGGAATTGCATTTTTCCCGGCGGGCAGCGTGGGGTAAACCAGCATCGTCCGGTTCCAGTACTTTTCTGGGGCAAATATTGACGCAGATGCCGCATTTCTTACAGAGCTTTTGGTTTATTATGGGGAAAGCTTCTTGCTTAGTCAAAAAGAATCTCCTTGAAAGTAATTTTTGAGAGCAGGTGCTTTAGGGTATCTGTCAAAGTATACCTTAATAATTGATAGTTTATTAGAACTTTGCCCGGCCCTGTCCGGGCCAGTATTTTATGGCTGCCCGCCAGGCCTGCTAACGGCTGATGGTAACAGCCTTGTTGTTTTCATCCCACGTTACACCGCATCCCAGTGCCTCAGATACAAACCGGAGCGGTACCACGGTCCGGTTCTCAACAATCTTTGCCGGTACATCCAGGGGCGCCATTTGGCCGTTTATGTATGCCGCGCCGTCAATTACAAGCTTTATTTCCAGGCCGCCTCTTACCGCCGTTATGGTTTTGGACTCACTGTCCCACCGGACACTTGCTCCAAGGCCTTCAAAAATTGCCCTGAGCGGGACCATGGTCCGCCCCTGCTCAATAAAAGGAAGTACGTCAAAATCCATAACTTTGCCGTCCAGAATAACCTTGATCGCATATTCGGTAATGGTAAAGCTGTATACTTTACCTTCCGCCCGGCCTTTTGTGTTAATGGCATAAGCCTTATAGTAATAGGTATCCGGCGCAAGGTAGGACATCGTTTTCTGGAAAACACCGGTGTGATTGGTTTTTGCCACGGTAACTGTTTTTTGTGGTGCTGCGCCGGTACTCCAGTAGATAAAACCGTACTCGTCAACCCGGCCGCCGTTATTAATGATATTACCGTATAAAGTCACGGAACCAGGCGCGATGTCCGATGCGGGGTTTGTCTCAACCGCAGGTTGAGTTGTGCAGGTCGCTCAGGCCGCAAAGGCATTTTTTGCATTTGCGCTAAATAATATAGCAAACAAGGCAAACACCAGCAGCACGGCTGACAGAACA
>CAZPXL010000111.1:5004-7114 GCA_964591005.1 uncultured Eubacteriales bacterium | reverse complement strand
TCTCTGGACCAGAATAGTATTTTCGTCTACGAGATCGTCCTGGTCTACGGCAGTAGCGTATGGAAGAACGCTGTTACTGCTCCCTCTGGAATTGGCCAAATCTATCTCCTCCTGGTCTGCAAATGCTTACTTTTAATTCTACAGGCTGATAACCAAATCCTGCTAATATAAAACAAAAAAGGGGCAAAAGAAACCCCATTATTTATATATATTATGACATAATTTGTTTTTATTTTTTTGCCTCTCCCGGCACAGGCAGGCCTAAGTGAGCGGCAAGCATATCTTCCGCTACCGGTCCTGCTATCGTTCCCCCGTGCCCGGCAAACTCCAGTACTGAAGCAATGGCTATATCCGGGTTATCATAGGGGGCAAAACACACAAATAACGCGTGCGGGCTGTGGCCCTCTACCTCCGCAGTACCCGTCTTGGCAGCTACCTGGGGAAAGCCCGCGAAGAAGCCGTACGCAGTGCCGTCAGGCGGCAGGGTCACCTCGTGCATGCCCTGCCTGATAATAGCCAGATTATTAGGTGAAACATTGGCTTGCCCCAATACAACCGGTTCGTTTTCTTTTATCACTTTACCGTTAAAATCCACTACCTTTTGCACGATGTACGGCTTATAGAGTGTTCCCCCGTTGGCAATAGTGGCTATATAGTTAGCCAGTTGCAGAACTGTATAGTGGTTGTCACCCTGCCCGATAGAGGAAATAATGGTATCATAGTCATGCCAATCCAATTCCCATTCGATCTCTCTTAGCTCATCTGATTTTTGGCTCAACAGTTCTTTGCGCTGGCTTTCGTCGGTGGTTTTGCTGAGAAGATCTTTATAGCGCTGTTCCACTTCTTTAACTCTGGCCAGCGATTCTTCATCCAGGTAATACAACCTTTGCTGCACCTTGGATTCCGGGTTGGGTATCACGCCTTCCTCCTCGCCGGGCAGCTCTATGCCGGTCTTTTCACCCAGGCCGAACCGGCGAGCCATTTGGGCGATCTCATCTATTCCTATTCTGAAACCCAGCTGGTAAAAATATGTGTCGCAGGAAACCTTTATAGCCCTGATTAAGTCTACCCGCCCGTGGCCGCCGGCCTTCCAGTCATAAAAATTTCTGCCGAGAAAAAAGTATCCCGGGTCCGATATGGCATCCTCGGCTTTTACCTTGCCGGCCTCCAGTGCGGCCATGGCCACGATCATCTTGAAAGTGGAACCCGGCGCATATGATAATAAAGCCCGGTTCAGCATCGGTTTCCAGGGTGAATTGAATATATCGTCATAATCCTTTTGTGAGAGTACTCCTGAGAGTTTGACCGGGTCATAGGTCGGGTAGCTGGCCAGGGCCAGCACCTGCCCGCTGTGCACGTCAAGCGCCACCGCCGCCCCCGCCTTTGCTTCGCCGAATCCTTCCTTAATCGCCTGCTGGGAAGCCCTGACCAGGGCTTCTTCCGCCACTTTCTGCACCTTATAGTCAATGGTAAGCACCAGGTTATTACCGGGCACCGGTTCCTTTATCCCCAGGTCCCGTACCGGCCTGGCCATGGAATCCACTTCCACCTGCCGCCCGCCGTCCTGGCCCCGCAGGTATTGTTCATAGGTGTTTTCAAGCCCGGTTTGCCCGTAAGGGTCTCCCATGTTGTAGCCTTTATCCTTGTTCGCCGCCAGCTGTTCCTCGTTAATCTGCCGCACATAGCCCATCACGTGGGCCAGCAGGTTACCGTTAGGGTATTCCCGTAGAGGTTCTATATCAATTACAACACCGGGCAGGTCCATCCGCTGCTCCTCGATCCGGGTGACAACCTCCAGAGGGATCATACTGGCTATTTTAACAGGCTCATAAAGTCGTTTTTGCTGGTCAATTTTTTGCTGTATTTCACTGGGATCCATGCCCAGTATACCGGCAAGATTTTCCACCACGCCGCCGGTATCCTTGCGTCCCAGGTTTACCAACGATACTGTGTAAACAGGCTGGTTGCCGACCAGTTTAACCCCGTTCCGGTCAAAAACCTCGCCGCGTGGCGCTGTTATCGAGATCAGCCTGATCCGGTTCTCACTGGCCAAAGTCGAGAATTTATCATTTTGGAGAAGCTGCATGTAGGCAAGTCTAAGTATAAGAAT
>CAZPXL010000111.1:0-4904 GCA_964591005.1 uncultured Eubacteriales bacterium | reverse complement strand
ATGCGCCAGAAGACAAAAGGAGCAAGCAGCGCGGTATAAGCCGCGCCCGGAAGGGCGACTCTAAACAGAGCATGTAAAGGGGAAATATGGATATCCAGGTAAAGCAGGAGCAGGTAGTTGACCGTTAAGCCGGCCAGTGAGGTTAAAAAGGTAACGATGGTAGCAATCAGAATGTTTTCCCTGTAAAGGCGCTCTCCGGCGGCGCCCGCCAGGTAGCCGGCGGCCATTTTTGAAAGAGCGTTTAAGCCGATATAGCTTCCTGAAAATAAATCCTCGATAATCCCCCCGGCAAATCCCAAAAAAGCACCCTCTCTGGGACCAAGGAAGAACCCGTTCAAAACCACCAAAAGCATCACCAGGTCAGGTTTAATCCCGGCAATGGCCACGCTTTCCATAACTGTAGACTGTAATATCAGGATAACCCCCAGCAGGAGCAGGTAAACGGAAAACTGCATGTCCTAACCTCCCACGCGCGGGGTACTGGCCTCTGGCTGTACAAAGGTTACAATCATTACTTCTTCTAAACTGTTCAGGTTAGCGAAAGGAGATATCTCGGCACTTAAAAAAAGCCCCGAAGGTTCATTCTGAATGCTGTTAATTCTCCCCACCGGTATACCTTTCGGGAATATACTTCCCTGACCTGAGGTTACCACCGCTTGTCCGGCCTCCACCGGAGCGTTGTTAGGGATGTGGATCATCCTGGCAATACCTGAAGCGCCGGCGACTCCTTCAACTATTCCCGGTGTGCGTGTATCCTGGACCAATGAACCAACACCGCTGCGAGGGTCTGTTATCATCAGGACTTCACAGGTGGAAGCGGAAACAGCTATCACTCTCCCTACCAGCCCCTCCGGCGTAAGGACGCTCATATTCTCTTTTATGCCCTCGCTTGACCCCCTGTTAAGGGTCAAAGTACCAAACCAGTTTCCCGGGTCCCTGCCTATCACGGAGGCGATCACAAAATTATAATTACCGGCCATGACCTTTTTGTAGTCAAGCAGTACCGACAGGCGCTGGTTCTCTATCAAATATTCATTATACTGAATTTTTTCGCTTTCCAGTCTTTCCACTTCCTGCTCCAGCGCCTGGCAGCGTGCCGCCGCGCCGACCATGGAAACCGGCAGTGATACGATATATCTACCCTGCCTGCCCACCCAGGCCAGGCTGGTTTGCACCGGCGCCAGCACGTCCCGGAATTTGGATTCCACAGACGTCAGCCTGGTCCGCTCAGGAATTGTGACGCGTATGGCCGCCAGGGTGACCGCTACCAGGACGGCAAGAAAAAACAGCCTTTTAGCAGTAACCCAACGCACCTTCGAATTTCACTCCCCAACTTAAAATTAATTAATATATCACATGATTTTAAGGATTTACAAGATTTTTAATTACTTATAATAGAAATTATTTTAATTTAAAATCCTGTTAATCATATAAATCTTGTTAATCCTGTGATAATTGTTTTATGCCTTAAGCAAGTTTTTTAGGCTGTATCAGAACCTTGCGCAGCACATCGATATTTTCAAGAACGCGGCCCGCGCCGTATGCTACTGCCAGCAACGGTTCATCCGCCAGGTGCACGGGCATGCCCGTCTCCTCACTGACCAGGTGGTCCAGTCCGCGCAGGAGGGAACCACCCCCGGCCATAACAATACCGCGGTCCATAATATCCGCCGCCAGTTCGGGCGGGGTGTGTTCAAGTGTGGCTTTTATCGCATCAATAATGCTGGTTACCGGTTCTGACAGAGCCTTGTATATTTCAACCGAGGTAATTTGAACGGTTTTTGGCAGCCCTGAAACCAGGTCACGCCCCCGCACCTCGTCTGTTTCCGTGACTTCTATGGGATAAGCCGTGCCGATTTGTATTTTAATTTGTTCAGCCGTGCGTTCACCGATCATCAGGTTGTATGTGCGCTTAACATGGTTGATTATCGCCTCGTCCATTTCATCGCTGGCAATACGAATAGAACGGCTGGTTACAATACCGCCCAGGGAAATAACCGCCACCTCGGTGGTACCCCCGCCTATATCGACGATCATGTTGCCTGTGGGCTCATGAACCGGCAGCCCCGATCCGATCGCCGCGGCCATTGGCTCCTCAATGAGGTAGGCTTCCCTGGCGCCCGCCTGGAGAGCAGCCTCGCGCACCGCTCTTTCTTCCACGGCGGTAACACCGGACGGCACACCCACCACGACTCTCGGCCGCACCAAAAAGGTGCGCCCGCGGAGCGCCTTATTTATAAAATACTTGATCATGCTCTGGGTTACGTCAAAGTCCGCTATAACCCCGTCTTTAAGCGGTCTGATGGCCACAATGTTTCCAGGGGTACGGCCAATCATTCTTTTGGCCTCTTCCCCAACGGCCAGGACCTGTCCCGAGTCTTTCTGAATGGCAACCACCGAGGGCTCCCGGATTACAATTCCTTTTCCTTTAACATACACCAGGGAGTTGGCGGTGCCCAAATCCATCCCCATATCTTTTGAAAACAGACCGATGCGCATCATCCGGCCCCTTTCTAAAAAAATTGTACTCAGTACTTAATAATTTAAATTAAACCATTTGCCTTAAAACTCGTGAATTTATTATCTCCAATAATAATATGATCTAGGACATCAATACCTATAATATTTCCGGCTTCTTTAACTCTAAGGGTTATATCCTTGTCTTCCCTGCTTGGCGACGGGTCCCCGCTGGGATGGTTATGCACCAGGATTACCGAGGCGGCGCCCCTTTTAATTGCATTGCGGAACAGTTCCCTGGGATGCACCGCGGACGAGTTCAGGGTTCCCACCGACACTTTGTCCGTACCTATAACCTGGTTTTTGGTGTTCAGCAAAATAGCCCTGAAGTGCTCCCGGTCAAAATGTCTCATTTCCTCCATAACAAGACCGGCGGCGTCATCAGGAGATTTAATCACCGGCCTTGGCTGATCGGTGTACTTTGAAGTCCGCCTGGCCAGTTCCAGCGCGGCTTTGACCTGGCATGCCTTCACCGGGCCGACACCCTTGATTTGACCCAATTCTTCAACTGTTGCTCCTAAAAGCTGCCGCAGGTTTTTAAAATGCGACATAATCATAGAAGCCAGGTCAAGTGCGGTTGCCTCCCGTGAACCTGTCCTCAGCAGGATAGCCAGCAGCTCAATATCTGAAAGTGCTTCCGAACCTTCTTTTAAAAGCCTTTCCCGAGGCCTGATATCCTCGGGAAGATCTTTTATGGTCGGCCGGTAATGCGTAGAAGCCATTATCACCAGCTCCAAAAATCACATGATCTACAAGATATATTGATTTTATACTATTTAACTATATTTTGTATAATTTGTCTATATAGTTAAAAATATGAATCATTTTTTTAAATCTTGTATCCCATTAAGTCCCTGTTAATCATGTGAAATTTTAAAGAACCTTAAAACCAAATTCTTTGAGCATTACTGAAAGCCTGGCCAAAGGTAGACCAACTACATTTGTATAACAGCCTTCCAACCGCTTTATAAAAATTGCTGCCAGCCCCTGAACGCCATATGCCCCGGCCTTATCAAAAGGCTCCCCGGAAGCCACATAGCGGTTGATCTCCTCCTCCTCCATGGCCCTGAAGAAAACCCTGGTTTTTTCATGCTCCACCAGAACTTTCCCGCTCCGGGCGTCAATCAGGGCCACTCCGGTAAACACCTCGTGGACGCCGCCCTGTAATTTTGCAAGCATATCAAAAGCTTCCGGCTCGCTCAGAGGTTTGCCCAGGACCTGTCCCCGCCACACAACAACAGTATCGGCGCCGATTACAATCCCGTCATTTAATTCCCGGGCAACCGCCGCGGCTTTTCTTTCCGCCAGGCGCTCAACCAGCTCCGGCGGGCTCAGGCCAGGCAGCAGGGTCTCATCCACACTGCTAACCTTGATTTCAAAGTTTAAGCCGATTTGCTTCATCAGTTCCGCACGTCGGGGGGACGATGAAGCAAGGATAAGTTTTTTCACTATATCATATCCTGCGATAAACGACATAGCCAAGGATCATGCCAAGGGCGGTAAGCGGCCCGAGGGCAAAAGTGAAGCCGAATGTTATGTTCAAAAACCTCAGGTCCAAAGTCGAGGGCTTTAATCCTATTAAAGAAGTAGATTTCAACCATGGCAGCGCCTGCGCCAGGGCGTCCCCGACCGCACTGCCCGTGAGCCCCCCTATTAATATCAAAAGAACCAATACCCAGCTGCTGCCATAACTCTTAAAACCCTTAGCCATAATTCCACCCGAATCAAAAGAATTCCCCTGTTTGCAAGGGAGACCACATGTACTAATACAGTTTATCATCTTAAGCATTTTATGACAAGCTGTGGTGATAATTTAAAAATTATGGCGTAATTCCTATGCTTTAACACATAAAAATGTCTTAGTTATTACAGCTTAAATAGTTTTTCACGCGCTTCAGCCACCATATAGAGAGAACCGGTGATGCATACCAGGTCATCGGGCCCTGCCAGGGCCTGGGCCTTATTCACCGCTTCTTCCACGCTCTCATGGCAGTAGACTTCAGGCGCATAGCGTCTCGCTTCACCGGCCAACTCCCGCCAGTTGCCGGCCCTGGGACTGTTGGGCCTGGTGACCACTACAGCCCTTGCCATGGGAGCCAGTTCCCCCACAACTTTCTCCCGCTCCTTATCTCCAAGCATCCCGATCACCAAAACTATGTCCTTGCCTTTAAAATATTCATCTAATGCACAGTGTAGGCTCCTGGCGCCTTCAAAGTTATGCGCGCCGTCAATTATCGTAAGAGGCTTCCGGCGAAGGATTTCAAGCCGGCCGGGCCAGGTTGAGGACTCCAATCCGTTGCGGACGGCTCCGGCGCTTATCACGGCGCCTGTTTCAATCAGGTTTTCCGCCGCCGCAATGGCAGTCGCGGCATTTACCAGCTGGTGCC
>CAZPXL010000110.1:4226-7140 GCA_964591005.1 uncultured Eubacteriales bacterium | reverse complement strand
AGCCGGTGCACCATGGCCAGGATCTGCGCCACCGCCTGATAAATTTCGATCGGTATTTCCTGGCCTATCTCAACCGACTGATATAGAAACCGCGCGACTTCTTTATCCTCCACAAGAGGCACTCCGTTCTCCCTGGCTATATCTTTTATTCTTCCCGCCAGCCAGTCCGCGCCTTTGGCCACTACAACCGGCGCTGACATCTCGCCCTGCCGGTACTTCAGCGCCACCGCCAGGTGCGTCGGGTTTGTCACGACCACAGTCGCCTGCGGCACCTCGGTAATCATCTTGTTCATGGACATGCTGCGGCGCATTTCACGCTGCCTGGACTTAATGTGAGGATCCCCTTCCGTTTGCTTGTATTCCTCTTTTACCTCCTGCTTGCTCATCATCAGGTTTTTCTTATAATCGTACCGCTGGTACATGTAATCGATGATCGAAAGCGCCAGGTACGCCAGCGCTCCCCACCAGGCTACGGTAAGAATAAAACTGATTATTTTTTTGTATATTCCTTCAGGGGACAGGTTGAAAACCAGCATTAAATTGCCCAGGTTGGACTTGATCAGGTAATATGTTATGCCCCCTATGATCATGAATTTTAAAATGGACTTGACAAGCTCTACCAAACTGCGCCTGGAAAACATCTTCTGCAGGCCTGATACCGGGTTCAGGATATCAGCTCTCGGTTTTAACACTTCGGTCGAAAACAGGAACCCGACCTGGCCGATATTGGAAGCAACCGCTACCAGCACAGCTACCGCAAAAAACGGCGCGACCAATTTGAGCGTGAACAGCGAAGCGTTGTTCAGGATCGGCAACAGGCTTTTTTCTGAAACCCTGACACCTGCCACATCGCTGAAATAGTTTGTAAGATACCGTTGCAGATCCAATAAAAACTGATCCTGGATCGCATACAGCAGCCCTATCATGGCAAGCAGCATCAAGGCCCCGGTTAAGTCGGCGCTTCTGGCCACCTGCCCTTTTCGCCGCGCTTCCTGCAACCGCCGCGGCGTTGCCTGTTCTGTTCTTTCCTGCGCGCTGCCGGCCATATTATAACTGCACTTTCATCAGTGTGTATAAATCTCTTTCAATTGTGTTGAATAAAAAACGCAGCATAGTCCCCAGCAGGGGGATTAAAAAACTCAGTGTTAATAAACCAACGGCTATCTTGATCGGAAAACCGGTTATAAAAACGTTTATCTGCGGCGCGGTGCGGGCCAAAAAACCCAGGGCCAGGTCGGACATTACCAGGACCGCCAGTATCGGCGCGCTGACTTTAAGGGCGATGGTGAAGGCGCCAGAGAATATTTTTATCAGCGTGTAAGCGACGCCGCCGTTAAAAGAAGCCGCGCTTATCGGCACTATCTGGTAACTGCCGGCCAGCCCCATTATTAAAGAATAATGCCCGTCTATCAAAAACCAGAACACCAGCGCCAGAAGGTAAAGGTACTGGCCAAGCAATGTGTTGTGCACATTGTTAACCGGATCCATCAGACTGGCCATTGAATAACCTATCTGTATATCAATAAACTGTCCCGCCATCCTGATGCTGTTGAGGATTATCGTAACAGCGACCCCAAGCAGCAACCCGAAAGCAGTCTCACTTACCACAGCCAGCCCATAGCCCCACGCGTCTCCCGGCACATTAACCTGGGTGTCGAGCCCCACCAACGGGTAAGTTACCACTGCCAGGGCCATAGAGAAACCTATCTTAAAAACCGCGGGTATGCCGCCAAATGACATCAGCGGCCCGGAAATCATGAAGGCTAACGCCCTTAATAAAACCAAAAAGAAAATTGACAACTGGTTTAGATCGGGCAACTTTTATCCCCCGTCAACGCACTAAATTTGGTATCTGGGTGTACAAATTTGTGGTATAAGTAATAGCGCTGTTTAAAAGCCATGACCCAAGCACAAGTATTACTAAAAACACCCCTACAATTTTCGGGACCATATTCAGCATCTGGTCCTGAATCTGGGTAGTAGCCTGCAGAATGCTGATCACCAGTCCTATTAAAAGGGCTACCCCCATGGCAGGTCCGGCAAGAACCAACACCATAAAAAGAGCGTCCCGGGCCAGGTGGATAACATAGGTCTGGGTCAACCTTCTTCCTCCCCTATCTAAAACTTTCTACGAGAGACTTAACAACCAGATACCAGCCGTCAACCATAACAAAGAGAAGCAGTTTAAACGGCAGCGCTATCATTACCGGCGGCAGCATGAACATACCCATGGACATCAGGATGCTGGCCACAACCATATCGATCACAAGGAAAGGGATAAAAAGCAAAAACCCTATCTCAAACGCGGTCTTAAGTTCACTTATAACAAAAGAGGGAACAACAACATGTATCGGCACATCTTCAGGCTTTTCCGGCTGCTCAATTTTCGCCAGGTTGATGAATAAAGCGAGATCTTTTTCCCTGGTCTGCCGCAGCATAAAATCGGACAACGGCCTCGCGCCTAACTGCTGTGCCTCCTGCTGGGTGATCTCGTTTCTTAAATATGGCTGCACAGCCTGCTCGTTAACCTGTTTGTAGGTGGGCGCCATGATAAAAATTGTCAGAAAGAGGGCCAGTCCCACTATAATCTGGTTGGCCGGAGCCGTGGCCACGCCCAGGGCTGTGCGCAGCAGGGACAGGACAATAATAATCCTGGTAAAAGAGGTCATCATGATCAGGAAGGCGGGCGCCATGGACAAAAGAGTCAACAGCACCAGCAACTTTACGCTGTCAACCACCTCTGTGGGACTGTCGGTAGGCTGGATGTTTATATCCACAGCCGGCAGGGGCGCACCGTAAGCTTCCCGGGTCAATAAAAAAATCACGGTTACAGCCAGCACAATTACCGGGAACTTAACCTTCAATTTTTTTTCCACCCTTATCATCATTGACCGTCCTGCCCGGCATCCTGGCC
>CAZPXL010000110.1:0-4126 GCA_964591005.1 uncultured Eubacteriales bacterium | reverse complement strand
TCCGCCGAACTTGTCCAGGTCATAATCCTTGATCGCCTGCGGTGTTAATTCCATAATGTCTGCTATTTTAATCTCATCGGGCTCAGGCAGCTCGTCCAGCTCTTTAACCAGGCTGATAGAGTTTTCCTGGTGGGCGAGCAGATAATATACGCCCCCCAGGGTAACCAGGCTCAGTGTTGATTTCGGCCCCAGGGGCAGCTGTTCTACCAGCTTCATCCTGCGCTGCCCGGAAGCTGTTACATAACGCCTGGCCAAACCGTACTTCAAAACCAGGTAGACCAATCCCAGTACGATGGGCAAGGTAACCAGCATACGCACCATCGCCCAGACCAGTTCACTGCTCATGTTAATCCCTCGGTCAGTTTCAAATGATAAGAATGGTTGACAGAAGCTATCCTTACACCGAAAGAATCGTTGATAACAACGACTTCACCTCTGGCGAAGCGCTGCTGATTCATAACAACTTCCACTTCATCGCCTACGGCTTTGTTCAGCTTAATAACGGAACCCGGCGCCAGGCCAAGCATTTCTTTTACCTTAAGGCTGGCCTGGCCGAGCTCCACGCTTATTTCAATCTGGACATCTTCCAGGTGGGATATGCTGGTTGAAACCATATTTATCCCTTTTACCGGCTCCAGGGAGGGGAACTTCACTTTTTTTATACCGGCTTCACCAGAGTTCCTGCGGGATAGAAAGGATTTAATTTCATCTTCGGTCAACACAGCCTGTTCCTCCTGAGATGCTTCTTAGTGTAATTCCAGGGGCTTACACATTAGCTGGAATAGTATTGTCGTCCATCTTACTGAACCAGAAAATCAGTGAAATATACGCCTGTTATTTCACCTGACTCGAGGTTGTTGTTTACTTCATCCATAATGCTCTTCTTCAGCGCCAGGGCTGAGTTCGCGGCGCTGACTTCTGTATATGTCTTGCTGCGAAGGGTGGTGATAATAGAGTCAGAAACCGTATGCTTTTTCTTCTTAAGCTCTTCCGCCAGCTTCTTGTCTTCAGGGTACTCGATTACTATCTTTACCCTGAGATAATGGCTGCCGCCGCTGCCGCTGAGGTTCACAACAACTTCGCCCATATCTAGGCTTTCTCTTTCCTCCGTGACTGCTTTCTTCTTAACCTCTCCAGCCTCATTGCCCGCCGGTTTGAGGAAATAGTTATAAGCGCCCGCGGCCGTACCGGCCAGGACAATCAATACAATCATGATTATCAGTAAGGTCTTTTTCTTTTTTGGCTTGGCTTTCGCACCCGCTTTTTCACCATCACCAGCGGATAAATTGGCTTTCGGCAAGATTCCACCTGCTTTTTCTAAATTTGGTTTACTGTCTTATCTATAAAAATTAACGCTTGACATTCAGCAGTTCCTCAAGCATTTCGTCTGAAGTGGTAATGGTCCTGGCGTTAGCCTGGTAGCCGCGCTGGGTGACGATCATATTGGTGAACTCCTCGGTCAGGTCGACGTTGGACATCTCCAGGTAGCCGGAGTTGATGGTTCCGTAGCCGTCCACGGCGGGATCGCTTAAAGCGCCTCCGAGAAGGGCGCCGCTGGCCAAGCTCTCCCGGAACAGGTTTTGCCCTACCCGCTCCAACCCTTCCTGGTTGGGAAACATGGCCAGGCCTATAGTAAACGGACCCAGCGGCGCGCCTGTTAAATCAGTGCCGGTAACAACCCCGGCCTGTGATATATTCAATGTCGCGACCCCGTCCGCGCCAAGGTTTATATTGTTGCCGCCGGAATCCAGCAGGTGAAACCCGTTGGAGTTCACCAGATCGCCGACGCTGTCAACATAGAACACACCTTCTCTGGTGTAATAGTTATTCGTGCCGTCGGAAACTGCGAACCAGCCGTTGCCCTGGATAGCCATGTCGAGGGTCCTGCCCGTTAGCTGCGTGTTTCCCTGTCCCATGTTGCTGGTGATGCTGGAAACCGACATGCCCAAACCTACCTGGGACGGATTAATCCCGCCCAGGGTGCCGCCGCCTGCGCTGGCAGACCGTATCAGCTGATAAAGCGTATCCTGAAAATTTGCCCGGCTGCTCTTGTAACCGGAAGTATTGACGTTAGCTATGTTATTTCCGATGACGTCCATACGGACCTGGTGGTTTTTCATGCCCGAAACGCCGGAGTATAGAGATCTGATCATTTTTTGTCCTCCTTTTTTTGGGCCGCTTCAGTCGTTCGGCGGCCGCGCAGCCTCCTGTCGGGCCGGCTGCGAATTTAGTCGTCGGTCGTCAGACGTCGGACGTCAGACTCCCGGGTATTCCTAATAGGTCTTAGTTCTATTTTACGATTACTGCGCTGTCGATGTTGGTAAATACGTGTTCCTGCGTTGACTTACCGTCCATGGCGGTCACCACGGTTTTATTGCGGACGCTGGTGACCAGCGCCAGGTCGCCGTAAATTATCAGCGATTCCCGTGCGCCCTTGGCCTCGGCCTGCTTTACGGCCCTGTCTATTTTAACCAGGTCCTCGCCGGCCAGGACTATGTTGCGCTCTTTCAGGCGCTTCTCCGCATGTGCTGAAAATTTCAGTTCCCCGCTTTTTGAAAGTTCCTTCTGCAGCGCTTTTTGGAAGACGTCTTCGCTTTCCTTAGCGCCAGAAGCCCTTCCCCCGGCTTTAGAATCCGGCAGCGGCGGCCTTATCGGTAATATTGAGTTAATATCCTTCTGCATATCTCACCACCCCAGGCTATTATTTTTTTACTTACTTATTAACCAGTTGTTCCAGGAGCGTTATTATTTGTTCCAAATTGAGGTTCGCCTGAGACGACCCGCTTTCAAGCTGCTGGAGATATTCCATACTGCTGCTTGCCGATTCATCCGCTTCAATCAAAGTTATAGTGTCCATGTCATAACTTTTGCCGTCAACAAATACTTTTACATTGTCGGAGCCCACTACCACTTTTTCAACCGTACCTGATACTATTGCATCGTCATCTGTCTGGATTTCAACTTGTTTACCTATTAAAGTTGAAGCCTGCATCATGTCCTGGCAGTGCTTCATCTGCTGCACTCTCTCGTTCAGGTTGGTCAGCTGTTCGAGGCTGCTGAACGTGGCCAGTTGGGCGATAAACTGACTTGAATCCTGGGGGTTCATTGGGTCTTGATTTTTCAGCTGTTCCACAAGCAGCCTTAAAAAAGCATCTTTGTCAAGTTCTTTTGTCACCACTCTGGCCTGGCCGCTGGGCAGGCTGTAATCTTCACCGGTTGAACTGACCTGCATTTTTTTTCACCTCTTTTTAAATTAAATAATTTACACCCGGGTAATCAATACCTGACTGGTAATAATCATCAGGTTCCATTTTGGACTGCGAGTAATTATGTCCGGAGTGCCTGTCCGGGGAAAACTCAGCCTGCCTGTTTCCAAACTCCATCTGTCTGCCCGTACCACCGCTGTTGTCATCGCCCACGAACACAAAGGCCTGGTTCAGGGTCAGTTCCTGCTGTCCAAGGCTTTCCCTCAACTGCCCGATGGAACCCTCCAAAATTTCCTTGACATGGTCACTGCCGGTATAAAAGTGAGCGTTCAGCTCGCCGTTGCTATAGGATATCTTTATTGTGAGCTTGCCCAGGTTTTCCGGCTCAAGATTGATCTGGATGTGCGCCGGCTCACCCTTACGGGTGGTGTAAAGATGCTTGATCTCCTGCGCCACCACATCCCTCAGATCCGTCAGCGACACACTCTTGGAGTATCTGTCGGAGCCTGGCTGAGAGCCTGCGGCGTTTACTTGCGCCGGAGCAGGCTGGAATGCGTCGTCCGGGGAATTATTGAATCCACCGCTCTCTTTTTTGGCCTCTCCGGTAGAGCCTGCCCCGGCAGCTTCAATTCGCTCTGAAAACACAACATTACCTTTCCCCTCTGTCCCCTCAGCCCCCATACTGCGGCTTTGTACAGTTTCGGTTACCATATTTGCTTTTGCAGCGGCGGCCTGTGCGTTTGCTTCAGGGGTGAAAGCTACCGGCAATGTTTTACCCGGAGCTGATCTTCCCGCACTGTTTTCCAACCCGGATGGCCCTGCCCCGGCAGTTTCCCCCTCTGTATTAACGTTAATATCTTGCCCGGCTAAAACAGTTTCAGCTTTGCCCTTCATGCCGCCAGGGCCTAATGCTCTGGCAA
>CAZPXL010000109.1:0-7155 GCA_964591005.1 uncultured Eubacteriales bacterium | reverse complement strand
CAGCCTGTCCATAATAAATTATCTTGAGGTGAAAGAAATGGCAGGGGTAATAGTATTTAGTCTGGTCGTTTTACTGCTCTTTATTTTATCGCTGAGGGAGAGGGTGCGACAGCGCTATTTGCGCGAAAAGGACTGGGGCTTTATAGGCGAGGCCAAGTCAAGCCAGATATCGCAAGCACTGACCAACCTTATTGGTGTGGCCGGCGGTATATATCTTACGCTGGTAATACTGGCCACCTTTTTGGAACTGCAGTTACCCGAGCGGGTGAGTTTCGGCAGGGTCAGCTTAGAACCCCTGGCAGCGGTATCTATCCTGATTTCACTGGCACAGCCTTATTTCTTTAAAGCAGTTAACGCCTGGAAACGCCTTTTAAATTGAATTGGAGGTTTGAGCTATGAGAATGGGTGAGCTTGTCGGAAAAGAAATAATAAATATTAATAACGGGCGCCGCCTGGGTGTGGTGGGAGATTCGGACATGGCTGTTGATATAGATTCTGGAGATATACGGTCGATTATACTCCCCAGGAAAAATAATCTTATAAATTTATGGACTGACAGGCAGCACCTGGTTATACCGTGGGACTCGGTTAAAAAGATAGGGACGGAAGTGATCATTGTCGAACTGGATCAGACCAGCCCGCTTTACCAGCGTTACCCCATGTGAAACGTTAACTCCAATGCGGCGCATGGTATGAAGCCTTAAAAATAAATAACCGGCATGCAAACTCCATGTTCCACTATGGAGTTTTTTTTATGATGTATTAAGCAGGTGTTATTAACAGCGCCTCTGCTTGACATACTAAAATATGAAAAATTAAAAATGGAGGCGTGGCATGGCCCGACAGCACAGGGTGGAGATAATAAAAAAAATAGGCGAAATGAGAGGATCTTCTGTCATTTGTTATATTACCGGGGATCGCGATAATGTAAACACCAGGATCGCCCCGGATGTAACGCAGGTTTTTTACAGGCACCTGGAGATGTACGGAGACAGCCGGCAGGTTGATCTGCTGCTGTATACACGCGGAGGCGACGTGCTGACACCCTGGCGGCTAGTCCACCTGATCCGCGAATACACGGACAAGTTCTGCGTCCTTATACCATTTAGATGCTACAGTGCCGGAACACTGCTCTGCCTTGGCGCGGATGAGTTAGTAATGAGCAAAATGGCGGAATTGGGGCCGATAGATCCCAGTGTGGTCAATGCCTTTAACCCTCAGGACCCAAACAATCCGAGCGCCAGGATCCCGGTTAATATCGAAGATGTTTATTCATACCTGGCGCTGGCGGGTGAAAAGGCCGGTGTTTGCAGCAGTGACCAGCAGGTAAAGGCTTTTACCATCCTGGTGGAAAAAATTCACCCGCTGGCTCTGGGGAATGTCCACCGCAATTACATGCTGATCCGTTCGATGGCCAAAAAACTGCTTTCCATGCACCAGCAGCTGTTGGACGAAGGATGTATAGAGCATATTGTCGATAATCTCACGGAAAAATTATATGCTCACAACCACATGATATCCAGACGGGAAGCGGCTGGCGAAATAAATCTTCCCGTGGTCAAACCGGACGCCAGGCTGGAATCGATGATATGGTCACTTTACCAGGATTATGCGGAAGAGCTGTCTTTGTCCGAGCCGTTCAACCCTTCTGAGCAACTGAGGGGGATAAGGAGCGAATTTGAAGTGACAAGCGGTTTTGTAGAGTCAATATACGGCTCAGACGCGTTTGTTTTTTCAGGTGTCCTCGAGAGGCGCGATTATCCTGAGACGGGACAGGTCAAGGTAAATATACTGAAACAAAGGTGGAGAACTATATCATAAATAGACTTACCTGCTGCTAACGGGGCGCCATCTGTGTAAGGTAAACAATTCTGAAGTTTAAAAAATGTTTTAAGTCCCAATAATCCTGTAAATCCTTTCATTTATGCCAATGTTTATCTAAAATCTAAGAGCAAGAACTTTTTATTTTCAGAGTAGATGATCTCAATTTTAAATATCAAAGGAGATATGATATGAACAATAAAGACAGCAGTATTAAAGAAGTCAATGTGATTTTTAACTACCTGCCAATTGAAACAAAATATTATCTTTTAACCGGCGGTACAGGGTACCCGCTTGCTGAATTCAGTTACCCCCTGCTGCCGGGGGGCGGCAGCGCCGGAAGCGGCCTGGTGGTCCCGGAAATGAGGTCTAAAACCGCAAATATCACTTCTGATACACAGAATTTAAATTATTAAAAATATTGACATATTTTTTTATATATATGAAAATTGAAAGCATGGTATGATTTTCAGTATATTTTTTATTTTCGCAAGGGGGTACCGGGTTGATAGAGGTTATGGTTACAGGCGCGTACGGGCGGATGGGCCGTGAGGCTGCCAAAACCGTATGGAACGCGGACGACATGGTACTGGTCGGCGCTGTTGACGGCAAAGGTGAAGGCACAGACATCGGGCAGATTATCGAATGCGGCAGGACAGGTATAAATATTGAAAATGATCTTGAAAAGTTATTAAAAACAAAATCTCCGGACGTGGCGGTGGATTTTACCGGCCCCCAGTCGGTATACAACAACGCTTTAAAATATCTTGAGCATGGAGTGCGGCCGGTGATTGGAGCAACCGGTCTTAATGCCGGACAAATTAAAGAAATAATCGACCTGTCAGAAAAGAAGGGAATTGGCGGGCTGATTGCGCCGAACTTTGCCATCGGCGCGATCTTAATGATGAGGTTTGCCTCTGAAGCCGCCCGTTTTTTACCTGATGTGGAAATTATTGAGCTGCACCATGACCAGAAAATTGACGCGCCGTCAGGTACGGCCATTAAAACTGCTGAAATAATTTTAGAACAGCGCGGAGACGAATACCAGCAGGGTCTGGCTGCAGAAGTTGAGACCCTCGAAGGTGCGCGCGGCGGGAAATATACCGGGGGGATCCGCATCCACAGCGTCAGGCTGCCGGGATTGGTGGCCCACCAGGAGGTAATTCTTGGCGGACTGGGACAAACATTAACGATCAGGCATGACTCTATCACCAGGGAGTCATTTATGCCCGGTGTTCTTTTAGCTGTGCGCAGGTCATTAAACTTGGACAAGGTGGTGTATGGCCTGGATAAACTGCTTTTTGAAACAGTATAACTAAATATGAACAGGCACCTCCGTTTCCTAAAACTCATATAATGTTGTAAACATGAGACAAAGTGTCATAAGGAGTTTTGAGGGACGTGCAGATCAACCTGAAAGGTATGGCCATCGCTGTTTTGGGTGGTGACGCCAGGGAATTGGCACTACTTGAAGATCTGGCAGCGGCGGGCGCTGTTGTAAACGCTGCCGGACTGCCCGCTGAAGTTATACCGGACGGTATATCATACTTCAGCGAGCCTGAGTCATGCCTGGCAGGGGTAAGTGCGGTCATACTGCCGGTTCCTGGTATGAATGAAAAGGGTTACCTGTACTGCCCTTTGGCCGCGCAGCCCCTTGCGTTTACCGGAGATCTGGCGTCGCGCTTTCCGCCGGGCATTCCGGTCTTTGTAGGGGTGGCCGGGGCGGCTTTGGCTAAAATAGCTGCCAGTTCGGGACTTCGCCTGATTGAATTAATGAAGATGAACGAAGTGGCTATTTTGAATTCCATTCCTACCGCGGAAGGAGCCGTCCAAATGGCGATGGAAATGCTGCCCATCACCATTCACGGCAGCAGCGCTTTGGTCCTGGGGTTTGGCAGGACCGGGGCCACGCTGGCACGCCTTCTCGGCGCAATGGGAGCCAGGACCAGGGTAGCCGCCAGGAGACCGGAACACCTGGCCAGGATAACCGAATTGAACCTTACACCGGTACCCTTTGCTGATATGCCGCATTACCTGGGAGAGGCTGACGTAATCTTCAATACCATTCCTGTGCCGGTTTTGACAGGTGAGGTACTGGATAAAGTGTCTCCCGGCACGCTGATCATAGACCTGGCTTCAGCGCCGGGCGGGGTCGACTTTCAGAAAGCGGGAAGCATTGGCGTCAAGGCCATACTGGCGCCGGGTCTGCCGGGGAAGGTAGCGCCTAAAACTGCCGGCCGGATTCTGGCAAAAGTAATCATCAGGCTGCTGCACGGGGAAATGGCCGGGAATTAATTGGGCGCTTGGTTACGGAGGTGCTTTATATGCGTTTAAAGGGGATTAGAATCGGTTTTGCCCTGACCGGATCTCACTGTTGTCTTGACCAGGTGCTGCCGCAGGTACGCAATCTAGTTAATGAAGGGGCCGAAATATTTCCTATAATCAGCAGCTCTGTTGACACCACGGATACCAGGTACGGCACCAGTGAAAAGTGGAAAGGCATGCTCAGCAGCTTTACCGGACGACGTATTTTTAAAACAATCACAGAGGTAGAAGATATCGGGCCCAAGAAATTATTTGATATAATGGTAGTAGCACCGTGCACGGGCAACACACTGGCCAAGATCGCAAACGGTATTAATGACGGTGCGGTGATGATGTCTGTCAAAGCGCACCTGCGCAACCAGCGCCCGGTGGTGCTTGGTATATCAACGAATGACGGACTGGGTATAAATGCAAAGAACATAGGACTTTTGCTGAATGTAAAAAATATTTACATGGTGCCTTTCGGACAGGATAATCCCGTTGGGAAACCGAATTCTTTAGTAGCCAAATGGGATCTGGTAATAGATACTGTGCTTGAGGCGTTGAAAGGAAAACAGTATCAACCCGTTTTAACCTTTTATTAGAATCAGTATTGATTACCTGATTTTGAAATAAATAAAATAATTTTTGCTGCAGCGGGGTGAGTTGATTTGAGAAAATATAATGTGGTTATAGTAGGCGCCAGCGGCGCAGTGGGACAGGAATTAATTAAGATATTGGAGGAACGCGAATTTCCGGTTGGAGAGCTCAAAATGTGCGCGACCACGCGTTCCGCGGGCAAAGAGCTGCTCTTCCGGGGGAAACCGCATACTGTTGAAGTAACGACACCCGACTCTTTTAACGGGATGGATATCGCTCTTTTCGCGGGGGGGATCGCCAGTAAGGAATTTGGGCCGTCCGCAGTTGAAAGAGGGGCGGTGGTTATTGACAACAGCAGTAATTTCAGAATGGACCCCGCAGTGCCGCTGGTGGTGCCGGAGGTTAATCCGGAAGATGTGAAATGGCATAAAGGCATTATTGCAAATCCCAATTGTTCGACCATACAAATGGTGGTGGCTTTAAAGCCGATCCATGACGCAGCGAAAATCAAGAGAGTGGTGGTGTCAACTTACCAGGCAGTGTCGGGAGCCGGCCGGGAAGGCATTGACGAGTTGATGTCCCAGACAAAAAGCTTTATGGAGCAGGGGGAAGTAAAGACCAAAGTTTTCCAGTACCAGATCGCTTTTAACCTGATCCCTCACATTGATGTTTTCATGGACCTGGATTATACCAAGGAAGAATGGAAAATGGTGCGGGAAACACAAAAGATACTGCATGACGACTCCATTGCTATAACCGCTACCACGGTAAGGGTCCCGGTAGCCCGTAGCCATTCCGAGGCCATAAATATAGAAACCGAGAAGAAGCTTACTGCCGCCGGGGCGAAAAAGTTGTTTGAACAATTCCCGGGTATCATAGTGATAGATGACCCGGCTGAAAAGAAATATCCCATGCCCCTGTTAACTTCTGACCGCGACGAGGTCTTTGTGGGGCGGATCAGGGAAGACAATTCCATCGCCAACGGCTTGAATATCTGGGTGGTGGCGGACCAGATCCGCAAGGGCGCGGCCACCAACACGGTCCAGATCGCCGAGCTGGTAATAAAATACGGATGCTTGCTCAATAAGCAGCTTTAATTTCTAAGGCCGGCAAACATCTGAAGGAGGCCGGCCTGTGAAATTTATCATTCTCAAGTTCGGAGGCACATCCCTGGTCAGCGATGACCTGCGCGGGAAAGTTGTTGCCAGGGTGATGGAAACCTGGCAGCGGGGATTTGTTCCAGTAGTGGTTGTTTCAGCTATCGGCCGCTTGGGGGATCCATATGCCACCGATACGCTGCTGTCTTACGCGCAGGAAGGCGGTAAAGAACTGCCGCCCCGCGAGTCGGATCTTTTAATGCACTGCGGTGAGATCATATCAGGCGTGATAATGGCCGCAACCCTGCAGAAGACAGGAACCCCGGCAGTGTTTCTGACCGGGGCGCAGGCCGGCATTATTACCAGCGGTGAGTATAATAACGCCAGGATACTTAGGATTAACCCGGAAAATATAATAAAACACGCCCAGGAGGGGAAAGTAACCATTGTCGCCGGCTTCCAGGGTGTTACGGAAGACGGTGAGATCACAACCCTGGGCAGGGGAGGCAGTGATACTACCGCGGCTGCGCTGGGGGTTGCTCTGAACGCGGTCAGCGTGGATATCTATACCGACGTGGACGGTATAATGACGGCGGACCCGAGGATCGTAGCCGACGCCAGGACTATCGAGACGGTCACTTATAATGAAATCTGCCAGCTTGCCCGCGAAGGGGCCAAAGTAGTACATCCGCGCGCGGTGGAAATTGCCATGCAGAAAAACATCCCCCTCAGGGTAAAGTGTACCTTCAGTGACGCTCCCGGCACCCTGGTTACCCACGAGAGACCATATCAAAGTATAGATATTACCAGGGACCGGACCATTACGGGGATTACTCATATTCAGGATATCACCAGGCTCAGGATATCAACAAAGGACGCACCCGACATTCCGGATTTTCAGAGGCGCGTTTTCAAGGCGCTGGCCCTGGCCGGGATCAGCGTCGACTTTATTAATGTCGGCCCGGAGGCGATCCTCTTTACAATAAATAATTCTGTGGTTTCAAAGGCCCTGCAGGTTTTGGACAATATGGATATCAGACCGGAAGTTTTTCCCGACTGCGCCAAAGTGGCGGCAGTGGGAGCGGCTATGACCGGCGTGCCTGGTGTCATGGCCAGAATTGTGGAGTCATTGGCCCAGGAAAAAGTACAGATTCTGCAGTCTGCCGATTCTTATACAACAATTTGGGTCCTGGTTAAAAAAGAGGATATGGAAAAAAGTATTCGCGCCCTGCACCGGCAGTTCGGCGGAGAAATGTAGATAAGCCATATGGATAATATAAAAGAAGGTGAGAGTCTTGAATATTGATTTCGGCCGTATTTTAACAGCCATGGT
>CAZPXL010000108.1:0-7160 GCA_964591005.1 uncultured Eubacteriales bacterium | reverse complement strand
TTATTTTTAATTGAAACTCTCATTAGGCTGAAACAAACATTTTAAAAAATCACCATCCCGGCTGATACGGATCGACAAACTGATATGGAAAATCCGGTATAGCACATTTTTGCTCTACAGTTTTCGATTCAAGATACATTTTAGCGGCCCAGACTCCCAAAAACAATGCTGAATAACTATCGCGGCGCATACGATTTGGCCCGCTAGAGCGACGAACGTTTTGCGGTAATTTAAATTGCATTGTTCCCAAATCGGTGATGCTAGCCTTAATAGACGCGCACTCTTTCTTTGTCATATCTATCAGGGAGTCCTGATTCTCGATAAGCTGTTTGGGGCTCATGTCCGCGAATTCTGTGCAGGACTCAATTCCAAGACTTTGCACGCTATAAGAGTAAGCGGAAGCGGCGGCGCGGTTGTTCGCGGCGATTTTACCCGCAAACAAAACGTCTTTTCTATCAAAACACCCCTGCAAATATTCGTTCGCGGCACGCTGCCACGGCGCATTAAACGGTTGTTTCTGAACAATTCGCCCAATCGTCTTATTATAACTTCTTTTAATTAATTCAGGCCATTCAGCGAAATTGTCCTTCTTGAAATCAACGTCTAAGTCACAAAGTTCTATTTTAGAACGCTTAAACATTTCTGATTGAACTGAAGCGTTAAGGAACTCTACATTATCGCCTTGGGAGGCGTCAATCGCGATATAAACAATATTAAACCGAGTGACGAGGTAATGGAAATACGTAATGTGATCTTTTAAATCCGCGCCCGCCACCGCATAGGTATGAACAACCATTGGAATAACCTTTTTATCGGTTTCCCTCGTCACCAATTTCAAAACGCACATGGCGAAATGATCAGAATTGTCAGCGCCGGACAAAGCAACGTCAATAGCCAAAATATATTCAAAGCCCTTCTCGCCAACAAGTTCTAGTGTTGGATCATCACCGTCTGGAATAGTACATTCCACCATCTTAGACATTTTAAAAAAGCCGCCGCTGTCCGCTGTAAAAATTGCGCGATACTCTCTGTCAAAAACAGCTTCGGAAGTGCTTTGGCGAGCTTCTTCGATAGCCTTTGTTTTAACAAGACCTTCGGGGGCGGCCTCGTAACTCATTCTAGTGACGCAATATGAAGAACCAGACTTGATAATGTCATCTTTCATCTTGTCGTCTGTAATCATGCCAACCCAATTACAATAGCGTTTGTAAAGATGCTCGAATTGATATGACGCAGAACTTAAAAAGACAACTTTAATGTTTTCTTCTATTTTAGTCCTGTCCTCTTCGCTCATTAACCCCTTGGCGATTTTTTCATTTTCCGCTCTTTCCAACCTGCGCCGCTCTTTAATGTCATTGTTAGCTACCAAGAAAGGTTGTAAAACTTCCGCGATAACGTTTTCTGGAACGTAAGCGAATTCGTCAACAATTAACGTGTCTGCGCGAATGGAACGGATTTTAGTGCCATCACCCAGTGGTAGGCAGCGAATGGTCGCTCCGTTCGGAAGTTTTAATTGCCATTCGTCCGTGCCACGTCGAATATCATCTGGAAAACACGCTTTAAGTAGAGGCGCGCTTTTATTCTTAATAAATTTTTCAATCTGTTCAAGAATACTGCGACTGACGCGGAAAGTTGTCGAAACGATTACTATACGATTGTTTGGGTTGAATAAAGCCCAAAGCATTACAAACAATGAAGTTGTAAAAGTATTGTGACTTATAAAACCATTTGACCAATATTGATTTCCATGCGGGACATTAAAATCAATACAATCGTGGTCGAAAAACGACATCTCTTTAACGGGGGAGAAAAAGAAATTTTCGTTATCTTTTATTAAAATTGGCGCGTTTTTATTTCTTGTGCTCGCATCGTCGGGATTAAATTTTTCGGAAAAATTATTCACATCAAAAACCAAATCCCCGTCGATCCTTTCAGAAAAAACGCCAAAGGTTAATAAAGCTACTTGAACTTGATGCGTAAGACCTTTAAATGTTGCGCGATAGCGAATATAATCTTGAGTTACAGAACTATTATTTTCAAAAAGCCCAATCAAGAAATTCCTTAAAAGAGATTTGTTTTTAAGAAATTTTCTTGGAATATTTTTCGTTTCTATTAAACCAGATGAATATGCGTCGTCCAAATCCTGCTCCGTCGGTTCACCACCCCAATCAGCTTCGTCATTTCCACTGATGCAAACATAGTCTCCAATTTTTATATTGCCATACCTTTTCCACTCCACGTTAAGAGTTTCTGGGTTTAAAACTTTAATTAAATGGCGCGTTGAGCCACTGAGTTCATAACCGTCGCGGGTAACAATTTTTTGGCAATGTTTTCGCGGCTGAACATATATTTTACTTGTTAGCTGCCAACCGCTACCGTTCCAGAGATACGTATCTGGAATATCTACCCACCCCTCTTTTGAGAAATCAATATTGGGAAGGAGATTCGGGAGAGTAATTAACCCATGTTCTTTAGAAAGTAAAATACTAGTATGGTTATAAACTAGAGTTTTACCCAAGCCACGTCCCCATACAGCTAAAGAGAAATTGTTTTGCATCCACCCCTTAATAACAATCTCTTGGAAAGGAAGTAGTTCAATATCTCCCACCATATCCAGCATCATAGCTGGATTATTATACAAAAACTCCGCCAAAGTCGCCCGTGCCTCCTCTTCCGTTAATTCCCCTTGTAAATTAAGGAAATCTTGGGTTGTTCTGGAAACTTTTCTAATGTTGTTATTACCTTGAATCCACATGTCAAGAAAGCGTTAAACGTTTAATATCGTACTCATACTGTAAATCTATATTACGTAAAGAATTTCCAGCGGCCAATAATTTAACAACGGCCTTAGAAGCCTCTTCGCGCCCGTTTACAAAAAGAATTTGAAAATTCTCAAAATCGTGTAGTAAATCACGAATTTGTTTGAAGGTATGCGCTGGAAGAATTTTACTAAATTTGTATTTAGGTAATTCGTTATAATGAAGTGCGTTATCCAATGACTCTTCTACTAACATCACTATGTAATGTCCCAACTCCGCCGCCCGCTCCACTTCACGCCGGAAACGATTATAATTTGAATCATCACCACCCTTACGCTCTATTACGCGGTCGCTCATTGTCCCGATTAAATCGGCTAGGCTTTTACGTTCAATATAAACGCCATCATCAAATGGATATTTAAGTGCGTAATCACCCGTATTTAATTTCTGTGAAATCGTGGGAACGCCCGGAATATTAAGGGGTTTTTGCTCGCGTGTGTCTTCAATAATTATCGCGCCTTTTGGAAACTCTTTCTCCACCCAAGCCTCATTATATCGAATTTTGTATCCAAAATCGCGGCAAATTGAGTGATAGCCGCCGATAAACTCATAGTAGGGACGATTTGGGCAAATTAAGGAGCGTAATTCTGCTTGACTTGGAGGATAAATTAAATTCTTTTCAATCTTCCTTGTTTCCAGCCATTTCAAAGCCCATTCTTTTCCGAGAACAGAATTGTTTTTTATCCAAGTTCTTAAAGATTCTTTTGAAAGAAACTCTGCCGATAAATATTGTTCGGCGGAACGAAAGGGGATTTTCTCTCCAGTTCCCAAATCCTTACGCGGAAAATATTTTGTGTAATAATCTTCCTGTCGAACCTTCAGTTTTCTTAAATATTTATGAAGGTCTTCCCGTGTATTAAATCCCTTACCGTCTATCGCGCAGGTTATCATGCGAGAATATTATCTTGGTCTAAGCCGAAAAATTCAGCTTTTAAGGAGTCCATAGAAGAAAGTCTTTCGACTTCTTTACGTAGGTCGGCTTTCTTTGAAACCTCATTAAGTTTGATAATACGATCCCTATCCTCTTTGATACGCCATGCCTGTACGAGATTGTGCAAAGAGTTGTTTGCACTAACCTTTGCCATTAAACGTTTTGACCTATCGCCCGCAAGCTTTTGAATGAGTGCGGCCTGTTGTTTCATACTTGCGTTAGCTTTTTCACGCATAGAATTGAGGAGTTCAACCTCGTTCATTTTCAATTCAGAGCTATCGCCAGAAGAGAGAACATCGTTAAGTCTTTCGTCGATTAATTGAATCTGCCTATCAATCTGCATTTCCTTCACCGTCTCTGCGGCCAGAGCTACATATTGAGTAAATTCCTCGCCGAGAAGGTCTGGTTTATCCCACGCCAACATGACAAATTGTGCGATGTACAAATCTCTATCAGTTCGCTTTGAAAACTTATTAGCAGATAAGATGAACAGCGGCTTCCTCATGTAATCCGTCAACGCCTGCAAATTCCGTCTATCGGAAGCGGTTAACTTACTTGGATCATAAATTGATTTGCCATCTGATTTAGGGTTAATCGCATGTTGATTTACAAGCCCAATAACCACGTTTGAATTTACCGGAGGTTCATACGGGCCATCGCATAATTCGTCTTGCCGCGCAAACTCGGGGTCTATTTCCCGCACAAACTTAGCTACCGCACGAGCCCACAAAGAATTACTTCTCGTCTCCGGGTCTTTGGAGAGGATTTTGGCCATTTCCAAGGGCGACGCGCTTAAATAATTCGACTTGATATATTGCTTATGTTCGTCTTTTAGAATAATTTGGGGGCGTTCCCATGAACTCTTATTATTATTACCGTCTACCGAAGCAATATATTCTTTAACTGCTTTTACGCGCCTATCACGCCGATCTTCAATTGATAAATCCCCAAAAACCTCCCTAGCGATTTCAAGAAGGTCTTTCTTGTAATCTTTATCAACAATGGCTTTTTGGGCCGCTGTAAGAAGTAATGTTGGTTTTGGGGGCGTTGCCATTTTTAATTTACGCTAAATTCTCTTCTTCTATAATCTTTTTTGCAATAATGACTACTTTGTGGCGAAGTCTGTTGAGGGGCTGATACCCCGCATAAGTCTTACCTATTTTTTTCATTTTCCTCTCTTTACCAACTTCCTTTTCAGATTTTCCAAGAATATAAATTTCTGTATAAAGCTCGTAATCACCTTTAGAGAGTTTCTCTTTCATCTTTTGGTGTATGACGTTTATCTTGTCATAATCCACCACGGTATTATCCTGAATCATATCAGCCTCCCTAAAATGATTCTCTAAAGGAAGTGTTTGTTTCACATTAAAATGATGAATCTTTCTTTCTTCCCATGATTTATAGGCCAAACATTCAGAGCATTGAATACCGGAGGGGTTTCTACTACAAGATTCGCCGCCGGAATTAAAAACGCAACGCTCTGCTATACATGGCCTTGAAAACTTTCCAAGGTTATCACGAAGTTGGTTTTTAATCGAATTTGAAATTACAGTATTTAACCAATGTAGAAAAGTCTCCGCTTCGGGGCGTTGAACTTTATCTTTTTGCGGATCATACTTCGTTTTATACTGCTTATCAATACGAATTAAAGTATCCTGCTTAACATCGTCAAAAGATACCGCCGCCAAAGTCCAACCGCGACGGCGTTTTTCAATTTCCCTACAAATTATGTCGTAACGGTCTTCAAAAGACGGGATTTTATCTTTTGTCATGTTATTCATGTTTTATTTAGAAATGCGACGGGCTGTTTTGCGATTAGACTCGCGGCGGGGGGCTTGTTGACTTACTTGTTCACGACGTTTTCCACCAATCATTCCTTCAATATATTCATTTTTAACAGAGGAAAGCGGTTTTAAATTAACGTCTCGAACTTCTTCTCCCGCGCTAGATTGCCTAGAAAAATCAATGTTTTTATTGTTTTGAAATTCGCGTAGGGTAACGCTTTTTGTACTTTCGCCCTCTATCTTAATAATACTTGGGTCTAAATCAAAAAACTCTTTCCCCGGCTGTCTATACTCTTGACTATAAGATTGGCTATATTGTACTTGGCGCGGCTGATTGTAATTTGGCTGGGTCATACTAACATTTACCGCAACCGGTGGCGGCGTTACAACCGCTTTAAACAGTTTGTCAAACGGCTGGCCGCAACTACCGCAAAACTTCGGCTTCACGCCAGAATACTCATTCTTAAAACCACATGTACAATATAGAGAACTCATTTTGTTTCAATTTTATTGTTAAAGTTTGATATTTTAGTCAAAAACTCATTCCAAAGTACAATCTATTATGTATATGTTGGTAAAAAAGTCAATTAAAAATCACTTTCTTTGAAATTCCGCCAGACGTTTATCTATCATGAGTTTCAGCTCTTGATTTTCTTCGGTGGTAATCTCGCCATCTTTTTCCACATATTTTTTCAACTGTTCTTCGATTAATGGGGAAACTTTATCCCAATCCGCGCTATAAGTTTCTTTATAATTCTGTATAGCAAGAATTAAATGACTGCTTAACTCTTTTTCTTTTGAAAGTGCGACATCTTTTTGCTTCACTGTTTTTTGATGTTCGTAAAGAATCCAAAGAATACATAAACCAACGCCCGCCGCGAAGATTATGCCTACGAACAATGGCGTGATATACCAAATTCCAACGGCGGAAAAAGCGGCTAAAGCCCCCATTATAGCAAATTTAGTCTTTGACGCTGCCGGCCCCCAAATCACCATTACGCAGCATAACAACGAGATTACGCCACAAAAAGAGGATATTTTCGTAAACATCTTGTGACGAGCTTTGGCGTCTGCAATGGATTGGTCAGCACGTTTCTTTTCAATCGCTATCAATTTATTATTAGCCTCGTTTAAGCTATTTTGTGCATCGGACAATCTTTTACCGTAGTCTTCTTTATCTTTTTCTATCTGCTTTTTTAAATCTTCAACCTCTTTTGTTAATCGAATAGTCTCTTTGGATTTTTCAATGTTATCCGCTAAAACGGTGTCATGACTCTTTTGTAAATCGGCTAAAGAAGTTTTTGTTTCATCTAATTCATCATTAACCCTTTGATTAATTTTCAACATAGCGTTATAACTAGGCATTAAATTCCCAAGTGCGGCCCAACCTTCCGTCGAAAAGTTCTCAAGAATTAAAATTGGACGCTGTATTATCTTGTCGGTCTTTATTGTTTTAAAAACAATAGATTGGCCATAAAATGAATCTGCCGCCGCCTGCATTTGCTCTTTTTGCGAGAAGATTATTTTATTGGTGGACTTTTCTAATTCTTCTTTCTGTTGAGTTAGTTTTTGATTAAATTCACTTTGAAGTTTTCCCAACTCAGCTTCTTTTTCATTTTTGAATTT
>CAZPXL010000107.1:0-7180 GCA_964591005.1 uncultured Eubacteriales bacterium | reverse complement strand
GCAAAGGGACGTTCTTTTTGCTTCCTTTTTGTTTGAAGCTATAATGGCAAAGCCAGGGTGAGGTATGATAGAAAATATTTTGCTCACTATTTTAATTGAATACTAAAAGTATTAAAATACTACTGTATATTCATTTTTGAGGATGGTTTTATGAAAAGAATCATGGTATTTGCCCCTCATCCGGATGATGATATATTGGGGTGTGGCGGCAGTATTGACAAACACGCCCGGCAGGGCCACGAAATTATTACCGTTTATATGACTTCAGGTGAAGCAGGGAGCCTCACCTACTCCCGCGATGAACTGGCCGCCCTGCGTGAAAATGAAGCCCGCCAGGCATCTCTTCTCTTAAAGGTTAATGAGATCATCTTTCTTAGAAATCCGGATGGCTATCTGGAGTATAACCGGGACAATCTTGTAAAAATAGTCAGTCTTCTTCGCGCTAAAAAACCGGATATTATTTATCTCCCCCACCGCCTGGACGGGAATGAAGACCACCGCGTCACCAGTAAACTTGTGCTGGATGCCTGCCGCCGTTCCAGCGGCCCCTGGTTTCAAGAGTGTCGCGGCGAGCCATGGGGAATTAAAACTATACTGGCTTATGAAATCTGGACCCCGTTGCAGGATGTGTCCTATACAGAAGATATCACTCCCTATATGGAACAAAAACTGGGTGCTTTGCGCTTACATGCATCCCAGCTTAAAGATATTCAATATGATGAAGCCATCAGGGGACTTAATCTCTACCGGGGAATAATGAGCGGCAAAGGCCGGTACTGTGAGTGTTTCCAGGTAATAAAAACCAGTGACATTTTACTATCTTAGCCCGATAATTAATCAGGTTGAAAGTAACGGCCAGGTACTAAATTTTATAACAGGAGTATAAGAAATGGACCGCATTTTAATGGTCACGCCTTATCTGAAAAGCCAGCGCGGCAACAGCGTGACGGCAGTCCGGTTATCTACCGGTCTCAGGCGTAAGGGCTATATGATAGATTTAATATCAATGGATGAACCGGGCTGGCAATCGCGGCTTGACCGTTATACCCATGCCAACTCTTATGATCTGGTGCACGGGTTCCATGCACTGCATTTCTCCCGGGCAGCAAACCATCCCGTGGTAAAAAGATTGCCCCTGATTTTAACCACCACCGGTACTGATATCAATTATGATTTATCAGGCCCCCAAAAAGGGCAGGTCCTGGAGACCATGTTGCAGGCGAGAAAAGTAGTTGTCTTTAATCCAAATCTGGGGCGACAGCTCACAACCGCAGAGCCGCGCCTGCAGTCCCGCCAGGTTGTTATTCCCCAGGGGGTAAAACTGCACGGCGCCGTTGGGTTTACACACCAGCAGCCGGGGATATCTTCTGCTGATACGGTATTCGTAATTCCCAGCGGTTTGAGGCCGGTAAAGAACCTGGATTTAGCCCTGGACGGCCTTGCTGTCGTTTACCGGAAACATCCCCAAATTTGTTTGCTCGTCGTGGGGGCGGCAATCGATGCAGAATATACAGCCCATATAAAATCACGCATTGCCACATTAAAATGGGCTCATTATCTTGGTGAAATACCTCACCAAAATATGAGGGGAATTCTGCAGGCTGCCGATATTGTCCTTAATACTTCCCGGGCCGAGGGACAACCCCAGGGGGCTCTTGAAGCCATGAGCCTGGGAAAACCTTGCATTTTAACAGCTGTCCCCGGGAATCTGGGTATCATAGAGGATGGCCTTCAAGGCTTCTATATTAATTCTGCGCCGGAGCTGGCGGACGCGGCTTTAAAATTAATACAAAACCCTCTTATCCGGCATGCCATGGGTAAAACAGCCTGCCAATTGGTAAATGGCAGGTATTCGGCGGAAAAAGAACTAAATGCTTACGACCAGCTGTACAAGAGCTGCATATTTAACAATCGCGCAGTTAACAGTTCCTATCGCATGAACCAGAATCAAGGTTAATACCGGGCAGCACCAGCGCGGCTATATCCTTTTTTTCAATAATTTCATAAGATTGGTGGTAGTTAAGAATTGAAAAGTACTGTAATCGATTTTCATGTTCACCTTTCCGAGTTCGAGACACTTACACCAAGCGTTTTTGAATTATTATCAAATGTTTACCCCACCAGAGAGGAATTTCTTAACTTTTGTAATAAATACAGTAATCCTCATAACTATCTGCAGTTGATGGATCAAAACGGAGTAGATTATTCTGTTGTGCTGGCAGGCAGCAAAACTATGAAAACCAGTACGGCCATGAATGAACTGGTAGAAGCTTTTTGCCAGGCAAGCCCGAGATTAATACCTTTTTGCACGCTTAATCCTTACCGGCATCCTGATATGGGTAAAACACTAGAGGACTTATGCTTAAATCATGGTTTCAAGGGACTCAAACTTTATCCTCCATATAATCATTTTTACCCCAATGACAATTTTATTTACCCTTTGTATGCTGTTGCCGAAAGACTTGGTATCCCTGTTCTTTTCCATACAGGCTCTTCCATATTTGCGAACTCCCGTATAAAGTATGGGAACCCCATTTATTTTGATGACGTGGCCGTTGACTTTCCTGACATGAAAATCATTATGGCCCATGGCGGACGAGGCCCGTGGTACAATGAAGCCTTGACCATGGTCCGCCTGCACAAGAATGTTTTTATCGATATTTCAGGCTTGCCGCCAAAGAAGCTTATAGAAAACTTCCCCGATATGGAACGGTTTGCACACAAGTTTATTTTTGGGACCGATTGGCCTCTTCCTGTTTTCAACATACATAGCATGAAGGCTGCTGCCATGGATATTAAAAAGAACATCGAAATAATCAGGAACTTAAACATATCCCGGGAAGCAATTAAAAAAATACTGGGAGAAAACGCCAGGCAGCTCCTGGGATTAGCTTAATGAGATTTCCGGCAAGAGTTTGTGCCATTTTCTTAAATGTATTGCTGACATCTAACATAAAATGTATAATCATGGCAAAGAATAGTCTTAAATATTTCTTAGGAGGTCGATAAATAATGGCTGCGACGGATTTATTGGATAAGGGTGCGGTGCTCCAGCGGGATAAAGAAACATATGCCGTAGTCCCTCACATGCCCGGCGGGCTGGTGACTCCGGATAAGTTGAGAAAAATAGCGGATGTGGCAGAAAAATATAATGCCCAAGCACTTAAGCTTACCTCTGCCCAGCGCCTGGCGATTGTGGGGTTAAAGGAAGAAGATCTGGAGAATGTATGGCGCGACCTGGACATGAAGCCCAGCCATGCCATTGGGCTTTGTGTGCGCAGCATCAAGTTTTGTCCGGGAACCACCTTTTGCAAACGGGGACAACAGGATTCGGTAAGCCTGGGATTAAAACTGGATGAACGTTATCACGGGCTTGAACTGCCCAGTAAATTCAAAATGGGTATAAGCGGTTGTGCAAATTCCTGTGGGGAAAATCATTTCCGTGATGTGGGCGTAATGGGCACGCCCAAAGGATTCAAACTGATGGCGGGTGGAAACGGCGGTGTTACTCCACGCATCGCCCAGACTATTTATGAAGGGCTCGATGAAGAACAAGTCATGGAAAAAATCGATAAGATTATCAAGGTCTATGCCGGGGGAGCCAAAAAGCATGAGCGGCTGGGCAAGTTCATCGAGCGGATTGGGCTAGAAACCTTTAAAGGAAAACTTGAAGAATAACAGGTCCCTCCGACACCAAAAATGTCAGCGATGAAAAGAGTTTTAGCCGAACGTGGGTTTTTGAAACGTTCGGCTTTTACATTTAGAAGTATTTAAGGGCACGGAAAATAACAAGTGCGGCCATAATCCCCTTTAATATTCGTCCACCCAATATTTAGCTGCATAAAAATACTTGACGGATCCCTGGTATTTATTATATCGCCAGGAATCCGTCAAATAAAATAATATTAAATTTGCTTATATCAATAAGTCATTGCCGGCTCAGGCTGGGTCTCCAATATATCTGCGGCATCAGTAATGTCAAGTTCCAGCATTTTTATCATTGCGGACATTCTAACAACGTTCATTTCAACACATTTGACGCTGCAATCGATGCCTAATTCTTTCAGGTTTTCCGCTTCCTTTTTAATTTTAGCAATAATATCAGCCATTTCACGGATTTTGGTTTTCTCTATCAAATGTATCGCCACCTTTTCACATTTACTTCCTGAGATCCCGAAAACGCTTGGCTTTTACTTGATACCTGGGCAGGGAACCATAAGGGTGACTTTCATAAGTAAAGTTAAGGTTGGTCTTTATCCTCAATAATTTGGCCAGGTCTTCCTCCACTACTTTTTCCTGGCCCTCACAACCGGGCGCCAATTCATATTTTAGGATGATCTTGTCTATTTCACCATCTTTTTGAACAATTAATTCATATTCGTTACCTAGTTGAGGCATACTGCGCACAACTTCCTCCACCGATACAGGGCTAAACAGCACACCTTTAACTTTTGTAATATGGTCAATACGGCCCTGAATCCCGCCCTTTAATACGCGGTGTGTGCGGCCGCAGGAACAGCAATTTTCACTCCACATAGCCACGTCTTTACTGTCACAGCGGACGCATGGCTGGGCCATCCGGTCAAAAGCGGTAATAACGACTTTCCCAAGTTTATTAGGTTCTTCGATAGGTTCACCGGTTTCCAAATCCAGGAGTTCCACCAGGAAAAATCCCTCGTTAATATGCAGGCCACCCGGCTTAGACATACACTCGTATCCCCAGCCACCCATTTCAGTCGCGCCCACATGGTCGTATACATTACAGCCCCATGCTTCTTCCATCCTTTTCTTGGTGGTGGGAACGCTTGCACCCGGCTCACCCGCGCACAGGATTTTCTTGATCCCCAATTCCCTCGGATCTATGCCCAGTTTCCGGCAAGTATCCGCCATGCCAAGAACATAAGTAGGTGTAGCCATAAAGGCGGTAACTTTGAGTTCCCTCATCTTCAGTATTCTTTCTTCGGTTTTAAGCAAAGCCCCTGAGACAATCTCACAACCGATTTTTTCGGCAGCATAGTGGCCGGCCCAGTAGGCAATAAATACGTTGTAACCAAATGGGAGAAAAACTCTGTCTGTATTCCTGAAACCCATCGCCCACATGATATAAGACCAACTTTCAGCCCACCACTCCCAGTCCTGCCATGTATCAGGCTGGAATACCGGTTGCCCGGTGGTGCCGCTGGTTTGGTGGTAAACTGTGACATCTTCTACAGGCACACAAAGAGAATCGCCGTAAGGCCACGGCTCCTTATACTGGGCTTGCCGGTAACACTCTTTATCAATCATCGGCACTTTCCTGATATCGTCCCACGTTTTAACATCATCGGGAGTTAATCCGACCGAATCATAAAGCCTGCGGTAAAGTTTGGACCTGTCGTAGGACCATTTCAATATCCTTCTAAACTTTACCAATTGCAGTTCCCTTAACTTTTCCACCGGCATGGTTTCCAAAATTGGATTCCAATAGGTGTCGGGACTTTGCATGTTAGCCACCTCCGATTTTTTATTAACCAAAAAAGCGAGTGTGTTTTATTACCCCGGCTTTTTGTCAACTTATTTTTATAATCAGGAATATTTAGGATTACAGGGCTCTAAAAGCACGCAAGACTCTTACTGCAGTAAATTAATATAATATTCAAAAAATATAAATTAGTCTGAATACTTTATTAATTTACTAATATAAAATCACGAGGCGGCTAAAAGTCTGTTATTACTTTATCTGAAGCCACTTATCACCATATCTTATGGATTTAATGGACTCAGTTGTTCTGATCCGTCCATAGTGCAAACAATCAGGTAGTTATGACTATTCTTACTCTAATTTTAGCTTACCTTTATGAAGAATTTAAAATATATGTTTACGATTGCATTAATAATTAAAGCTAATAAATACGGTTCCGGTTTCGTCTTCTTTGATCCCTGAAATGGGTGTTTCTCTTAAGGGCGGGCTGTCCGGAAGGGGTTTTTGCCTTATAGGGATGGCTGGCGTAATGTCCGAGGGTTTAATAGCAATTTTAATATTTTTTGAAAAATTTCTGGGATGGCAAGGGTTAAAAGCCGCGTCCACGGCATAAATTAAAACATTATGAACAAAAATAATATTTTGTATTTCTAAAGAAAACTTGACAACTTAAGCAAAAATGTATATAAAGAGCCGTAGGTTTTCATCCTACAGCTCTTTTTCATTTTACAGCGAAACCGATACAAGGAAATCATACAAGAAATATTTCCGGTTGGAGACAAATATGCAAAATCAGGAACTAAGACAAGGAATAAATGACTCAATTCCGATTGTTCTGGGTTATTTACCTTTGGGACTTGCCTTCGGGGTACTGGCAAATGGGGCAGGCATGTCAATCATCCAGGCTACGATGATGTCGGTCCTTTGTTTCACAGGAGCCGGACAATATATAGCCATTGGCATTATGCAGGCGGGCGGCGCCGTATTCACTGTTATCATGGCCAATGTTTTAGTGAATTTGAGGTACTTATTATTTTCCACATCGCAGGTACCCTACCTCAAGGGGCGGGTCCCAACTGCCATTGGCAGCCTTCTGACTTATGGATTGACAGATGAAACATATGCGGTGTCAATGAAACGTTATCAGAACCATCCGCCCACCGCGTCCTATATGGCCGGCCTTAACCTCACCTCACATATTGGCTGGATCTCCAGCACACTGTTGGGAGCCATAATGGGCGGTTATATTGGCAATACGGACCGTCTGGGCCTGAACTTCACTTTGCCGGCCATGTATATATGTTTGCTGGCCTTCATGATTAAGCGTAAATCAGATGTTTTTGTAGCCCTGTCTTCAGCCTTGCTGTGTTTGCTGATTGGTCATCTCGTCCCCTCTGCCATGGGGAACTTATTTAATATAATTATTGCGACTGTTATTGCTGCCAGTTTGGGGATGTTAATCAATGAGCGAAACTAGTATTTGGATTATGATCATCGGTGTTTCAATCGTGTCGATCCTGCCGCGCGTCCTGCCGGTAGCGCTGTTCTCCCGCTACGAATTTTCAGAACCGCTGAAACGGTGGTTATCTTATATTGCCCCGGCGGTTTTAAGCAGTTTAACAGCGTTGAGCGTGCTGGCGCCGGACGGGTCCATAGATATCAGCATCCATAACAGGTATATCTGGGCCTTCATTCCCACGCTGCTGGTCGCCGTTAAGA
>CAZPXL010000106.1:0-7234 GCA_964591005.1 uncultured Eubacteriales bacterium | reverse complement strand
GTTCTCCTCCTGCTCCAACCGGAAACGGGCCTGCTCAATCTGGGCATTGAGGGCCGTAAGCTCATGGCCGACTGGGCCGGACTCCATTATTTTCAGCTTTTCCAGGCTGATATCGTAATCGGCTTTCCTGACAGACAGGTCCAGCTCAGCCTCATCAAATTCTTTCTGGCTGATAGCCCCCTGATTGTATAAAAGCTTTTTGCGTTCTAAGTTCTTTTGGGCGTTTATATATTCAGCCTCGGCCCGCCGGCAGTTTGCCCTGGCCTGGGCCACCTCCTCTTCCCGGGGGTAAATGGCCTTGTTCAAGTTTGCCTCCGTGGCGATAAAGTTTGCCTTGGCTTCGTTGTAATCGTCCTCTATCTCGTCTGCGTTGAGCAGCCCCAGGGTCTGTCCCTGGCTCACCCGGTCGCCCGGTGCAACGTAGAGTTCCATCACCGTAGTGCCCGTAAAAGTGTAAAACTCCTGCTTGGCGCGGAGCCTCACCCTGCCGGAGGCGAAAACGTTATCCTGGATGGGCTTGATCTCAGCTGTGGCTGTTTTTACAGGAATGCCCCGGTTTTTGCTTTTTGCCGTGCTCAAAGCTGCGGCAAACATAATAAGGCCGAGGACCAGCACCCCGGCAATCATTTTTTTCTTTGAAATTTTTTTCAGCCCCTGCAAGTTAATCCGCAAAACAAGCGCCCCCTTAACACCGAAAAATATATTTATATAAACTTAGACGTACAGGCAGCTAATTTTTATTTCAACTAACCAAATAAAGTTGTTAACCTTTTTCACAAGTAAAAAAGCTGCCATTAATATAAACAAATTAAGGCAGCCTTTTGTGACACCCGGCTGAATTAAATAATACCTCAGGCTGCATTTTGTGATAAAATTGTTAATTATATCAATAATTATTGCTATACAAGAAAGCGGGTGGCTCTAATGAAACATACCTTTTTATTTACCGAAGGCGTCTGGATTTCACGGGGAACTTATTACGATGAAAAAAACAATGTTTTAAATGTTGAGGGCCGGTCCGAAATAACCCACAAAAAGAAGCTGTGGATAAACAAGAGCAGCATGACCCTGCCGGGGGAAAACCCGGTAGTATTAAGCAACGATTACGAAATCGCCCCTTTTGACAATGATGTGACCGGATGGAAATCGGTCAACCCGGGACTGGGGACGCTGATAGGCAGGTTTGCGGTTATTGATGACTCTATTCTTTCCCTGTACAGCTCCGAGAGCGGCGAGTACTTCGGCACCGAGTTTTTAACGCAGGTCAGCGAGTCGGAATACATCGGGAAAGGCGTTTTATACAGCGCCGCGGGCAAGGTATCTTCCTGGTCGGTTCGCCTGGAAAGAGAAAAGGATTAGTTTATTTCCTACTGCACCCTGTATTTATACCAGACAAATGAAACCAAATGCACCAGCATTCCAATCATAGCTATGGCTGCCAGGGTCAGGTTGATGTTCTGCAGCAAAAAGCTTAATCCGGGTTCGGATATTAAAATTGCCAGAAACCAGGTACAGATAAACATAACCAAAAACCCGTTGCTTCTTGACTTGTTGGCCGCGATTCTTATCCTTTCATCTTGATGCTCCAGCTTCATTCCGGCAGGACCGTCAATTTTGTAGGCGGCGATTAAATAAATCAGTCCGAAGGTCATAATTGTAGCGGCTATAACGCTTATGCCGTCCGCACGGCCTTCATACAACCCGCGCAGCGCTGATAAATCGGCTATTAATGTGAAGGCGCTCCACCAGATGATCCTGAACATGGGCCTGTTTTTAAACATGTTTCGCTTCCCCCTTTTTAAGCCAGCCAGAATATTTCTTCCAGAGGTATCTTAAAAAACATGGCGATTTTTAAAGCAAGCGCAACGGAGGGCTCGTATTTGCCGTTTTCTATGGCCAGGATCGTATGCCTGGTGACCCCGAGCGCTTCGCCCAGCTGTTCCTGGGTTAAGTCGTTCAACTTGCGCAGCAGCCTTAATTTGTTTTCAACCCTGCCCATTTCAACCACTCCGAAAATCATGTTAAGCTTACATTACATATTGTAAAGCGTGCATAACATTTTGTCAATAACTACAAGTTAACTGCAAGCATTAAAATATAAAAAAACCTGGCCTGGCCAGGTTTATGAGCGAAGCTATGGTCTGGATTGATATTAACCCTTTAGCAAGGTCACTCATCCAGTATGCTAAAATCTACTGTGGCAAAGTAGTCGTCCAGGGTCTCCGCCCTGCGGATCAGTTTAACTTCCCCGCCCGGCCTCAGCAGCAGTTCAGCCGACCTCAGCTTGCCGTTATAGTTGAATCCCATCGCGTGCCCGTGGGCTCCAGTATCATGGATAACCAGGATGTCGCCGGGCTCTATCTCCGGCAGGTTGCGGTCGATGGCAAACTTGTCGTTGTTTTCGCACAGGGAACCGGTTACATCATACACGTGGTCGAGGGGCCAGTCTTCTTTCCCCAGCACGGTGATGTGGTGGTAGGCCCCGTAAAGGGCGGGGCGCATCAGGTTGGCCATACAGGCGTCCAAACCGATGTACTTCTTGTAAATCTCCTTTTTATGGAGGACCGTGCTGACCAAAAAACCAAAGGGGCCTGTAATCATGCGGCCCAGCTCCATTGTTATACAAGTGGGCGCTAAACCGTTTTTAACAATTTTTTGTTCATATGCTTTTTTGATTTCCCTGGACACAAGGTTTATGTCCACTCTCTTGTCCTCGGGACGGTAGGGGATGCCGATGCCCCCGCCAAAATTTACAACCTCAATTTTGATTCCGGTGGTTTGATAAATTTCCACTGCCAGATCGAAGAGCATTTCCGCGGTAGCCACATAGCTGTAAGGATCCAGTTCGTTGGAGACCACCATGGTGTGAAGGCCGAACCGCTTGACCCCCTTGTCCCTCGCTATGCTGTAACCCTCTATAAGCTGCTTCCGGGTAAAACCGTATTTAGCCTCCTGGGGCAGCCCGATGATGGCGTTGCCGCCACGCAGCGGCCCGGGGTTGTACCGGAAAGAAATAAATTCCGGCAGACCGGCGTGTCTTTCCAGGTATTCGATATGGGTTATATCATCAAGGTTTATTATGGCCCCCAGTTCCTTCGCCTTGCGAAACTCTTGGGCCGGAGTGTCATTGGAAGAAAATATGATGTTTTCACCCGTGAGGCCCGCTTTCTCTGCCAGGACCAACTCCGACAGCGAGCTGCAGTCAGCCCCGAAACCTTCTTCCTTGAGGATTTTCACCAGATACGGGTTCGGCGCCGCCTTCACCGCGAAGTATTCCTTGAACCCGGGCGCCCAGTCGAAAGCCGCCAGAAGTTTTCGGGCGTTGTCGCGTATAGCTTTCTCATCATAAATATGAAAGGGTGTGGGATATTTTTCTATGATCCGCTCGATATCTTGCTTAGAGAAAGGTAATGCTTTGTTCATGTCCTGCCTCCCGGTAAACTAAAAACAGTACTCCACTCCTGTTTTTGTCTTTTCATAAATACCTATTAAACAACTTATATCAAATTTTAATATATGCCGGCGCCCTTTTCAAGGATTATAATCTCTTACATATTAATAATACTCTTTTCAGGGGATAGAGTTTCTTATAAACCATAATAATTAAAAAACGGTGAGCATTAAAGACCCTCAAATAAATTGCCCCGCTCCCGTATCAGATCACGGTGCGGGGCAAAGCAAGGAACTTTTAAGCCGGAGGACTAATGAACTAACTGACTTACCATCCTAATCCTCGTAATAATTTCAACAGCAGCACCATTGATTCCGCCCTGTTAATGGGCTGGTTAGGCCTCAGGCTTCCATCCGGGTAACCGCCGATTGTTCCTTCCGCCACCTGGCCGACAGCCCAGGCCGGGATTAAATCTGCATCAGTATAAATGGAGAGGTCGGCCGGGTGTCCGAAGCCGGGGACATCCTTCAATGCATTGGAGATCAGGACGGCCGCCTCGATGCGGGTCATTTTATCGTTGGGTGCAAAACGGTCCCCTTTGCCGTTGACCAAACCCGCACTGGTCATAGCCGCCACGTACGGCCTGGCCCAGGCGGCAATCTCATCCGCGTCACTGTATTTTGCTCTTAATATGGCATTGTTCTCCATATCGCTTAAATACGTTATCGTCGGGTACAGGTGGGTATCGCCGGGGGCCAACCCCAGGATCCTTGCTACAAAAGCGGTTAGTTCAGCCCTGGTGATTGTCCTGTTAATCCCTGCAGGTCTGACCAGAGCAGTCGGGTTGGCAGGATCGGGATAACCTTCAAGCAGGCCCAGTCCGTTCATCCTGTTTGCAACCGGCTCCGCCCATTTCCAATCTGCCGTTATATCATTCCACCTGGGTTGAATGCAGCCAAAGACCACGAACCAGCCGGAATAGTTGCCGTCGTTAACCGCCTTGACCACACCCGGGGTCTGTGGATAGCTGGCCACCGCCACCCATTTTTCGTAGCTTTTATTCCAGTAAAAAACCTTGGGATAGCGATCCGGATTTCCGTCCATCAAGTTGTTGTCATAGGTCATAGTGAATTCAGCGCCCGGATTGCCCAGGTCCTGCGGCTCACATAAGGTTATATAGCCGGGCTGACGGTCAAGCATCTTGCCTTCCGGCAGGTCCTCGGTGGGCGGTATTCTCTGTAAACCTACCCGAACGTTTAATTCTGCGTCATCACTCAGATCTTTGTATGTTGCGGTGATATCACTTGTCCCTGGATGTACGCCTTTGTACTTTCCTTCGTCAGTCATCACTGCTATGTCTTCATCGATATCCCAGTCCGCCAGTTCTGTCACATCCAACGGATCCGAATCTTCAGAGCTGTGAAGGTAGGCCCGGTACTGCTGGCTGTCGTCCACCATTATGGTCGCCGTCTTTGGCTCCACTTCCAGCCAGTACTTGACCCTCACTACAGGTTCCCGCACTACCAGCTGCGCATCGCCGTAAAGCGTTGGGAAAGCCGCAACCAAGGACTGGCTTACAAAGGCAGCCCGCACAATCGTATCACCCGCTGTACTGCCTGTAAATTGTCCTGCTGCGCCAAGGTTAGCTATCTCCGGGTCATCAATAGACCAGGTGCACTGATCAGTGACCTCCGTAACCAGCGTGGCCCCGCCGTCAGTACTCACGTAAGCCCGGTAATGCTGGCTCTCACCTATGTCTATAGTGGCTGTTTCCGGCGTGATTACCAGCACCCGGTCGGTTTCCAGGGCCAATGCCTGGCCGGGGTATAATGCAAATAATGCCGCCAGTGCGAATACTAAAATTCCGATTAAAGTCAAATATTTTTTCATTTTATTAATTACACCCTCCTTTTATAAACATTGAGTCCGGCTACTCATCAGGGTTACATCAAACACCTCCCTGCCCTGCGACTTTAAATATGTAACTGTATATAAATATACCATAATTGGCTAAAATTCCTGCTTTTATTGTACGTCTAATAATTTATCGACATTTATACCGTCAGACCTTACTCCAAAAGGGAAACAAGGGGACGTTCTTTTTGTTTCCCAAAAAACGCCCCCTTGTTCCAAACGTTTTATCTTACAGCCTGTCATATGATTTTTTCCTGTCTTTCCTCCTGACCAGTTCATTGGCGTATTTAACGCCGAGGGTATGAGCGTTTTGACTTATCCATTCCGTCAATTTGGTCAAACCTGCGGGTGGTGAATTTGTATAAAGCAAATCTGCTTTTAACCCTTTTATCTCTTCTTCCGTTATTGTTATGTCCCCGACCATCTGCCCGATTAGCCGGCCAATACCGTAGCCGACAAAATCAGGCACAGAGATAATGGGCCTTTCTTTACCGATTGTTTCGCCAATCTTTTTTACCAGCTCGCGGTAAGTAAATGTTTCCGGGCCGATGGCGTCAATGATAACGTTTTCGCTGCTTCTGCCCTGCTCAACCGCCAGCCTGGCCAGGTCATCCACATAAATCGGCTGCAGCCTGTAACTGCCGTCCCCGAAAACACCGAAGACAGGGAATTTTCTAAGCATCCAGGCTATGTTGTTGATGAGAATGTCTTCCTTGCCAAACAAAACAGTGGGGCGGAGTATGGCATAGGAAAGGCCGGAATTGATCAAAGCCTTTTCCAGTTTTGCCTTGCCGCTGAAATATTCGAGATGTGAGTCTTCTGACGGGTTGGTGATGCTGACATGGACGATCCGCCTGACACCCGCCGCCTTCGCTGCGTCGAACAATTTTAGCGTGTTTTCAACCGCTGTATTATGTTTAAATTTAACTTTCCTGCCCGAAAAATTAAAACGGACCCAGTATGTGTTGTATAAAACATGGGCGCCTTTTAATGATTTAACAAGTTTGTCAGTGTTATCAAAGTTGAAAGGGAAAGCCTTTACCCTGTCATTAAAAGGGTTTGCACGCTGCCAGGAGTTTGTCAGCGTTATAACTTCCCTGTCCTCCTCCAGCAATCTTTTTGCTATATATTTCCCCGAATAACCGAATGCCCCTGTAACAACGTGAATAGCCTTACTCATAACGGCCTCCAGCTCTTTAGCCATAAATGTTCCTCCTCTTGCTGCAGGAATATTCTTCTTTAACAGCTGATTCCCTCCTCTTTATCAGGAGACAGTCTTAAAAACAAATAACGGGAGAACATATGGCTCCCGCCCGTTTTTCAATTAACAATGTTTTATATTGGGAATCACTAGGTACGTCCCCTTGATTCCCTTTCCCTTGGATCCCTTGGATAATGAGACAAAAAGAACGTCCCCTTGTCTCACTAAAGGGGGTAGTTGCCGGTGAAGACTTCCGCGGCGGGGCCGGTCATGTACACGTGGTTGTCTTCCACCCACTCGATGAAGAGGTCTCCTCTCTTCAGGTGAACGGTCACTTTACGGCTGGTGAGGCCGTTCAGCGCACAGGCCACGGCGGTGGCGCAGGCGCCCGTGCCGCAGGCCATGGTTTCCCCGGCGCCCCTCTCCCATACTTTCATTATTACCTCGTCCCGGTTCAAGACCTGGATGAATTCCACGTTGGTCTTGCGGGGAAAGGAACTATGGCTCTCTATGCGGGGGCCGATTTCACGCAGGGGAACGCTGTCCGCGTCCGGCACAAAAATTACACAGTGAGGGTTGCCCATGGAAACAGCTGTTATATTAAAGTTTAAGCCGCCCACTGCCAGAGGCTCGCCGACAACCTGTCCGGGTCCGCCGATCATCGGGATTTCCCCGCGCTCCAGGCGGGGCTCGCCCATATCAACCCGCACTGATTTAACCATGCCGTT
>CAZPXL010000105.1:0-7365 GCA_964591005.1 uncultured Eubacteriales bacterium | reverse complement strand
TCTGCCAGGCGTTTTTTCTCTCTGCAGCGGGTTAAGGCGTATATTACGGGAAGAGTTATTATCCCCTGCCTCAGGTCTCCGCCGATCGGCTTGCCCAGTTGACGCTGTTCCGCGATCATATCGAGGATGTCGTCAGTAATTTGAAAGGCCATACCGATATTATATCCATACCTTCTAAGCGGCAGGTATACACTTCTGTCCGCGCCGCAGGCAACCGCCCCCAATTGGGCGCTGGCAGCTATTAAAAGAGCGGTTTTGCTCCTGATCCGGTAAAAATAGTTTCTTATACTCTGGTTGATATCAAATGATGAAGATATTTGTATAATTTCACCCTGGCTCATCTTTACGCTTGTTTCGGCTAAAACCTCCGTTATAAGTGGAGTGTCATTATATTTTGAAATGAGGATCAATGATTTTGCAAAAAGGTATGAGCCAATATGGGTTGATATCCTGTTTCCCCACATGGCTTTAACTGTAGGCTTTCCCCTGCGGGTCATGGACGCGTCGACGACGTCATCGTGGACCAGGGACGCCATATGTATGAGTTCCAGAGTGGCCGCCAGAGGTATTACTTTTTCCAGGTCGAAACTATGAAATTTCGCTCCGAATAACGCAAGTGCCGGACGTAAACGTTTGCCGCCCGCATTAAGGAGGTGCGTGGAAGTTTCCGTTAATATTTGATACTTTGCCTGAAGCACTTTACTTAATTTATTTTCGACAGCCTGCAGTTCATCTTTTATATCAACGAATAACTCCAGCATTTTTTCACCTGCTTCTTCAAGGAAATATATTCTAATTGTGAGATGTCAAGTATAAATTAATGCAAAATATTAAATGACTTCTCGAAGGTTATGGGATATTCCTTTAAAGTATAATATATATTTTAAAAAATTCAAGGCAACAAAAAGTGGCACAATACTTATAACATCATGTTATTAAGACTTGATTAATCAGTTTGTCATTCGTTATTCCATACATATTCAATTATACAATGGCAACTTGATTTTTTACGAATTTTCTTATATAATAAGTATTCGTTCAAGATTAGCAGGCCAGTAATATGGGAGTGGATGGCGCCTGGTGGCGCTCCTGGTCTTCAAAACCAGTCGCGGGGCAGTGCTCCTGTCCTGGGTGGGTTCGATTCCCACGCACTCCCGCCATTTAAAATACGTATTTTGGCAAGTCTTATTTTGGGGAACAGGTTTTGAGAACTTGTCCTTTTTTGCTTTAAGGCTATAAGCGCTATTTTTTTTACAAAAAGGAGACAGCTATAATAATGGAAATTGAGCAGATAGCCGGTTATATTGTTGTGACTGTTATTGCAGCGTTTGGTTTTTTTAATTGGATAAATAGAAATAGTAAAAAACAACGCGATAATGATTGGTTTGAAAATTTGCCGAAATGGGTCAGGGCTTTATTCTTTATAGGATTCCTTATATTTATATGGGCTTTTTATCAATTAGCTGTTTCGCCTTCAGCCACAATGTGGCCGCAATAGTTATTTAGAAGCGGCTGTAAAAGCGGTGGGATAACTGTAAATCATGATTGTGTAATCAGCTTAATTTTATACTGACATTTATTATCAACCATTTTTCCATCCTTCATCACCGATCAGGGGTACAAAGCGGACAGCGCCCAAATTTCTCTCCTGAATATTGCCGTGTATATCTTTTTTTATGTGCAGAAGTTCTTGAATGTTCCTTGTACCCATCGGTATTACAAGCCTGCCGCCCGGTTTCAACTGCTCAACAAGAGTTTTGGGGATGACCGGAGCCCCCGCTGAGACCATGATCCCGTCAAAAGGCGCTTGGTCAGGCAGTCCTCTTGTCCCGTCTCCTGTGATCACTGCAATATTTTCATATTTTAATTTTTTTAACAAGTTATCAGCCCGTTTTGCCAGGGTTCCCAGGCGTTCTATTGTATAAACCGCGGCTGCCAGCCTGGACAGGACAGCCGCCGCGTATCCCGAGCCTGTTCCAATTTCCAGAACAACGTCGTCCTTGCCGGGATCCAAAGCCTCGATCATATAGGCGACAATATATGGTTGGCTTATCGTCTGCCCGTCCCCGATGGACAGAGGACCGTCACAGTATGCGTAACCCCTCAGGGCTTCCGGGACAAACAAGTGCCGCGGTACGGCAAGCATGCTTTTTAACACGGCTTCGTTTCTGATCCCCCTGAAAACGAGCTGCTCTTCCACCATTGCTTCACGCTCTGAAATTCTATTGTCTTCAGTACTAAGACCTGCCATTATTATCACCTGCCTTATTCTTTAACCAGGGATATCTTAACCTTTATACGTTACCTCCAACAAGTATAAAACCATCAAAAATGGCAAATATATAAAAAACATTTCCGGGAGGTGATTTATTTGCCTAATATAAAATGTTCAGTAACCGAGTGCAAATGGAATAATGATGTGGAGTGCCACGCTCCCATGATCCAGATTGATCACAACAACTCCAGCGTAGCTGATACCTCCGCTCAGACAAAATGCGAAACCTTTAAACCTAAATCATAAATATAGAATTTAATTTCGAACGCGGATAAAGGTTTAAAACCGAAAGACTGGTTGAAAAACCAGTCTTTCTTTAATATGATTGATAAGAAACGTTTTCTTTCGGAGGAATGATCATGATTAATCCAGTGGCGATCCAAATCGGACCGGTTTCCATACACTGGTATGGTATTCTTATCGACGCCGCTTTCATTCTCGGCGCCGCGCTGGCTTACTACCACGCTAAAAAGTCTCAATTAAACACAGATCACCTGTTAAATATGATTATCCTGATTATACCTGCGGCCATGATCGGGGCCAGGCTCTATTATGTAATATTTAATTGGAGCAGTTACGCTTACAACCCATGGGAAGCTTTCGCGATATGGCACGGTGGCCTGGCCATACACGGGGGACTGCTCGGAGGCGCCATGGCGGGATATATTTATATAAGAAAGCACAGTCTGAATTTCTGGAAATTCGCTGATGTTTTTGCTCCAAGCATCATCCTGGGCCAGACCATTGGACGGTGGGGCAACTTTTTAAACCAGGAGGCCTACGGTTATCCTGTCAGCAGGGAATATATCAGCCATTTTCCTGCTTTTATTCAAAAGCAGATGTATATAGGCGGCCAATATCACCACCCGGCGTTTCTGTATGAATCACTGTGGGACCTGGCGGTATTTTCACTTCTGGTGTATTTGTTTAAACGAAAACATTTCGACGGGCAGATTATGCTTGTATACCTCGCCCTGTATTCTGTCGGCCGGTTTTTTGTCGAATCTCTGCGCATGGACAGCGAGATGCTGGGACCGTTCAGGCTGGCTCAAGTGACAAGCCTTTTGTTAATTGCCGTTTCCGTCTATCTTTATTACCTTAAAACCAGAAATAAGCTAAAAACAGAATAATTGGGGCATAATGATAACAAATAGCGAGAGGTGACTTGAATATGACACTATTTTCCAGCTTGTTTGAGCACCATGGCAGTGATATTCTGGTACGGGAGCAGGTGTCATACTTTATCCGTGACGCTCAAAATACTATACTCGATATTGGTAATTTAATTCAGGAAATCACAGACAGGGGCCATCCTGATATCTCAAGCCAATGCTCAAGACTGGCGCAGCTTAATACTCATGCTGGAAAAATACTTGACCAGGCCCAAAAATCTATAAATTGATAACACCGGTAATATTAGCACTTGCTGTTATTTATAGCCTGCCGCGAGTAACATACCTAACAATATCCTCATATTATACAAAAAAGTATATTAAGGAGGTACGTATATTATGGCATTTGGTACCGGCAGCGGCGGATCGATTTCCGGATCATTCAACTTCTCATTTTTCTTTACATTCTTTTTCTTCATCGTAATTGTATTCTTCTTATTCTTTTTAATCTAAATTTTAAAATCTGGCGGGGACGGGTTATTTTAAAACCGTCCTCTTTTATTTTTTGTTAAAAATTTGATATAGTTTATTTAAAATATTAATAAAAAACAGAATCGAGGAGGTATTACAATGTACAAGAATATATTAGTTCCCGTGGACGGTTCTGAAAAATCTGCCCTGGCGGCGCTGCACGCGGCGGAACTGGCTACAAAATTAGGTTCTGAATTATTTTTGTTTCACGTCGTCCCCTCACTTCCTCCTTATATAGACTCCGCGCCTGACCGCCTGAGCAAGATTCAGCAGGCCATTATGGACGAATTAAGCAAACAGGGAAAAATTATACTGTCTAAAGTAAAAGATGACCTGGCGGCATACCGGTTGAACATTCAAACTGATATCGCCGTTGGTCATCCCGCAGATGAGATAATTAAAAAAGCGAAAGAAATTAATAGCGATCTTGTGGTTATGGGCAGCAGGGGCCTGGGAGAAATAAAAGGCATTCTCATGGGAAGCGTAAGCAACAGGGTCACAAAGCACGCCGGCTGCCCGGTACTGGTTGTCAGATAATTTTAACTGCCGGTATGCCTGTCACCGGCTTTCGCAGTTAAAACCGTCGAGGAGGCAGAATTGGTTTTACCTGATGATGCGCCTCCGGGCAGGTCCTGTGGCGCTGAAACAGTATTTGAGCGCAGCAGGGGTAAAAATATATTGTCTTCGTTAACCGTACCTATTTCGCAGTTGTATGAAAGACCCGGTACAACATTTTTAAAATAATAACTTTTTTCTGTCAGGCCGATATCATATACCTGGCAGATACCGTTACCAGCTATATTCAACCTGATTTGCACCATCTTTTTTTCACTGAGCGTATTTTTTAACCCGGGTGACAGCTCCCAGTATGCATACATGACTTTGGGACTCTGGCTTAACAAGTAGAGCGCGTTTTCATGGTACTCCGCCGGCAAAGTATTTTTGTTATATTGATCTTCCATTTTTCTACTCTCCCCCTTTATATTGATCATTTGACACGAAGATCAATATACCTCCCATATATTGGTATTTTTATTGAATGTAAGTTAATTATTTTCTTCAACATTCATGGAATCCAAATAATTCACCGAGTGCAGGGCCGCAACCTGGCCTTCTCCTACCGCTTTGGCCAGCTGGTATGGTTTTCCCGTACAGTCCCCGGCGGCAAAAATACCGTCTATATTTGTTTTTAGTTCCCGGTCGACCACAATGTGGTTCTCCCTGACTGCCAAACCGGGTAAAAGGATGTCGGGCAGATATGTCACCCGGTATATAAATACGCCCTGGACTGCCAGTTCACGACCATCGACCTTTAATCCCGTCACGTAACTGTCACCGGTTACAGCCTGAATATTTTTTGTTTCTATTACTTCAATGCCGTTTTTCAGGCCATCGTACAGCACCTTGCCGCCTGATATGAAATAAACCTTGCGGCAGAATTCCGCCAGAAAGTTGGCGTCCTCAATACCCTCGCTGGTGTAGGCTATCACTGCTACATCTTTTCCCTCGAATAACGGACCGTCACATGTGGCGCAGTAACCAACTCCTCTTCCAATGAAATCTCTCTCCCCCTCTATTAATTTGTCGACAGTAATCCCGGTGGCAATGATAACAGACCGCGTGTCAAAGCTGTCATCCGCCGCCTGCAGCATAAATCCACCGTTACTGTTTTGTATAATTGAATTTATTATGAATCTCTGAATGGAAATATTCATTGAACCGATATGTTCTAAAAATTTCTTTCTCAACAACTCTCCGGATATGTTGGGCGATCCGAGATAGTTGTTTACAATTGTGGAATTTTGCAGTTTAGGGGCACATATTTCTCCCCCGCACAAGATAACAGATTTTCTTCTGATACTGGCGTTCAGAGCCGCGGACAATCCCGCCGGCCCGCAGCCGATAACGGCGATATCAAAGATTTTTTTTCCCATTTCCATCCCCTCACCTTGTTTTTTACAAGACATTATGTCCATATCAGCCACAGGTCTTGCATTGACAAATATATCAGCACGCCGGGCGGAAGCCGGGAATATGATGAGGTGAAGGGAGAATGGAATTTACACAATGAAAGCAAGGGTTAATTATTTTATATTCAAGTGGAAAGCAGCGCGGTTGATAAACACGATCAGGCTGTTGAATATTTCGCGGTCTTTAAAAGCGGTACTTGTGAGATTTCTGAGGAGAATATAAAAAGCGCTGTATCGCTACAGCGCTTTTTCGGCCTAGGGAATGACTTTGGTCAGGGGGTATTCGATAATATCCTGCGCCCCGGCTTTTTTCAGAGCCGGGATCAAATCCCTCACCTGCTTTTCCTCAAGTATTACCTCAACCGCTACCCAGTCGCTGTGCACCAGCTGAGAGATGGTGGGATGTTTCATCGACGGCAGCACATCCAGAATGGCATCCAGCATTTCACCGGGCACATTCATTTTGAGGCCGACCTTTGACCTGGCCCTGAGCGCACCCTGCAAAAGTACGGCCAGGTTCTGGAGTTTCTCTCTTTTCCAGGGTTCTTCCCATGCTTTCTTATTAGCATGCAGCTTTGTTGTAGATTCAAGGATGGTCGCTAAAATGCGAAGGTTATTAGCCTTAATTGAACTGCCGGTTTCCGTTATATCTGCAATAGCATCGACCAGATCCGGCACTTTCACTTCCGTGGCTCCGTATGAATATTCAACGGATGCGGTAACACCGTTGTCTTTCAGGTATTTCTGGGTTACTTTCACCAGTTCTGTGGCAATTCTCTTACCCTTCAGGTCAGATACTTCAAGAATATCGCTGTCTTTTGCGACAGCAATCACCAGGCGGATCGGGTTTGAAGTGCTCTTGGCATAAACCATGTCAGCCACTTCAACAACATCAGCTTCATTTTCCAGTATCCAGTCCAGTCCGCTTATGCCCGCATCTAGCACGCCTTCAGCCACGTACCTGGGGATTTCCTGGGCCCTCATCAGAATTATCTCCAGCTCCGGATCATTCACTGCAGGAAAATAGGAGCGGGAACGCACATTTATTTCAAAACCGGCCTGTTTAAAAAGATTAAAGGTAGCCTCCTGAAGGCTCCCTTTTGGCAAGCCCAATCGCAATTTCAACTTATTTTCCTCCTCTGAAAAACCTGGAATACTTACATTGTAAAAGTATACCTTCAGGTAATTCAGGTGTCAAGATCAGCCTCAAAGTAAATATTCAAGGGATCACCAATATCTGTCCGGGAAAGATTGTTCCCGTTTCTGCAATCCTGTTTATACCGGCGATGGCGGCCTCAGTGGTCCCGTATCGCAAGGCAAGATTATAAAGTGTTTCTCCCGGTCTGACGATGTGTACAGTTCTGCCTGCGGGGGTTAACAGCCATACCTGAACTTCTCCGTTTGACGTGCCCAATCCAAGTATCCCCTCGCTGTTTAAAGCAATATCGTTAACCGGCCTGCCGGCATTTACCGCCCA
>CAZPXL010000104.1:0-7392 GCA_964591005.1 uncultured Eubacteriales bacterium | reverse complement strand
AAACAACTGTTTCAGGTGGGATACGCTTTGACAGCTTGACATACTGTTCAAACTGGTATACCAGGCTGCGCATCAAAGCTTCGATTTCACTGTTCTTTTTAAAATCCTCTGAATACTGTTCGACTTCAACCTGGAAATAGGGTTCGTCAGATATGAAGCGGTTGACTTTAGCCCTGGCGATCCCTTCTACCAAAACCCTTATAGTCCCGCCAGGCAGCTTTAAAAGCTGCTTAACCTCAGCAACGGTTCCGATTTGATAAATATCATCCTCACCCGGTTCATCAGTCTGAGCTTCTCTCTGGGTGGCCAGAAAAATGATCCGGTCTTGAATCATAGCCTCTTCAATTGCCTGCACCGACTTGGTGCGGCCGACATCCAAATGTATAACCATGTACGGAAAGACAAGCAAACCTCTTAAAGGCAACAGGGGCAAAACTTTTATCTCGGATCTCAAAGCTGCACCTCCTTTTCAGTATTGTGTTGTGACTGGTTTTCTTAGGGTAGTAATTTACAGATTCATTTTATCATAAACCTTAAAAATACCGCCATAGTAATAATTACCGCGAATAGTACAAACCCGGCCTCTGCCGGGTTGTTAAAAGAGTTTGCGTAGTTCACACTAAGGTTTACTCGATATTGGTTATCCTACATAGGTTATCTATTTTGAAATGGTTTGCCCCGTCCCAAAACCCGCGGCACTCAGTATATCCAGAGGAGACGGCGTGTTTAAGTCAATTTTTCTCCTTTTTGTCTTAATTATAGCAGCCCTGAATACCTCCTCCAGCTTATTAACCGGAATTACCTTGGCGCCGGTTATATCTTTGAAAAGGTCCTGGTAATTCTCCGCAGGAATCACTATCTTCGAAGCCCCCGCCTGGCGCGCAGCCTCGACCTTTGCCACGACCCCGCCGATTGGCTTAACCAGGCCGCGGATAGATATTTCTCCTGTCATAGCCACCTTGTTGTCTACCGGCAAACCCATGATTGCCGAATAAATCGCGGTTGCTATTGTTATCCCGGCGGAAGGGCCGTCGGCAGGGGCGCCGCCCGGAAAATTTACATGTATGTCGTAGTCGCGGGGGTCAATATCCACAGTCCGCCGCAGCACGGTCAAAACATTTTCCACAGAACTTTTGGCCATGCTTTTACGCCGCACAGTCCTGCCGCCGCCGCCGATTTCTTCCTCATCGACCATGCCGGTTACCGTGAGCCTGCCCTGTCCACGCTCAGCCGGGATAGCGTTCGCTTCAACCTCAAGCAATATTCCCAGGTTTGGCCCGTAAACAGCAAGGCCGTTTACCACACCGACCTGCGGCCGGGAAGGGACTTTTTTCTCCGGTCTTGGTGAGTACTGGCCGCTGTTGATGACCCATTCGATGTCAACCGCGCGGATCTCCCCCCTGTCCTCGGTAATGGCAATCCCGGCGGCTAACTGGATAATGTTTACCGCCTCACGCCCGTTAGTGGCGTACTTTTTGACCACATCCAGAGCGCCCGCCTGGAGCGGAATATTTATTTTTTCAGCCGCGTTTACGGCTATTTTCTCTATTTCGTCAGGCAGAAGCTGGTGAAAATATATCTCCAGGCAGCGGGAGCGGATGGCGGGAGATATATGCTCAGCCTCCCTGGTCGTAGCTCCTACCATGCGGAAGTCGGCAGGCAGGCCGTTTTGGAAGATATCGTGGATATGGCTCGGGATATTGTTATCCTCTGAGCTGTAATAGGCGCTTTCCAGAATTACTTTGCGGTCCTCCATCACTTTAAGCAGCTTGTTAAGCTGTATTGGATGGAGTTCCCCGATTTCGTCGATAAACAGCACCCCGCCGTGGGCTTTAGTCACCGCTCCGGCTTTAGGCTGGGGTATACCGGCCATCCCCATCGGTCCCGCACCCTGGTAAATAGGATCATGCACGGAGCCAATCAGCGGGTCGGCAATGCCGCGTTCATCAAAACGCGCTGTGGTGGCGTCTAATTCAACAAAATTAGCGTCAGCCTTAAACGGCGAGCATGAGTTTTTTTTCGCCTCTTCCATCACCAGCCTGGCCGCGGCGGTTTTCCCGACACCCGGAGGCCCATATATGATCACGTGCTGCGGGTTGGGACCGCAAAGAGCCGCCCGCAGTGATTTCAGCCCTTCCGCCTGGCCGATGATTTCATCAAAAGAGGCTGGCCGTGTTTTTTCTGATAGCGGTTCTGTCAGCGAAATGGAGCGCATCCTTTGAAGTTTCTCAATCTCTTTTTTAGATTCTTTTTCCACGGCAGTCTTGTTTCCATTCTGGGCTTTGAGTAAGTTCCAAAAATAAAGCCCTATGATTACCGCGAAAAAAACCTGGATAAAGGTTAGAAAACTTCCTATGCCAGAAGGAAATTCCCCCATTTATTCTCCTCCTTAAAGATGGTTCTAACCATTAGTATTACAAAGTTTTTCATGTTTTAACCTTGCCTCGGCAAAAAAGACTAAAATACTACAATAAGAACAATTCCATGTAAAAAAACGAGAATATTGTACTTTGGTTATAGATATTATTTTAATACTGTACCTATGGCCATAGTCTATATGTTTACATTGTACCTATGGTCATAGACAATCCTGGTAAATATATATATAATTATTACAAATTTCTTATGCGCCTATTGAAAAGACTTATTAGGGGGTGTTGTCAAACCGGACTTTTTATATAATTCAGGTCTTTTTGTTATATTTTTAGGGGGGAGTAGAGAAAATGGCTAACAACGTTTATGAAATTAAAGAATCCAGTATTGCTGATCCCGGGCCGCTTGGCCTGGCTTGTTTTGCCCTGACCACATTCGTATTGAGCGTGAAAAACGCCGCTCTGGTTGCTCCAGAATCTCTAAGCATGATCATAGCCTGCGCACTGGTTTACGGCGGAACTGCCCAAATCCTGGCCGGCATGTGGGAATTCAAGAAAAACAACGTGTTTGGAGCAACCGCTTTTACATCCTACGGCGCGTTCTGGATCTCCTGGGGCTTTTTTGAAATAGGAGCCCTTTTAAAGTGGTTCGTGGTACCTCCACAAGCTGCTTTGTTATTCCTGATCGCATGGACTATTTTCACTTTTTACATGTGGATCGGCAGCTTTGGCACAAACAAAGCCCTGGTTGTCGTGTTTACTTTATTACTTATAACATTTATTCTGCTTGACATCGGCAACCACGTACTGGCAGGTTATTTCGGCATAGTAACCGCTCTCGCCGCCTGGTACACCTCCGCCGCTGGAATATACAACACCGTTTTCGGGCGGGTAGTACTGCCGGTAGGCCCCTGCAAGAAATAGATATAAAAATAAAAAATCCTGGCTGGTTTACCCAGTCAGGATTTATTTATTTATTATTTTTTATGCTGTTTCTTCTTTTTTCTTCTTGCGGTCAACCGCAATTATATGCGGAGGCTCTTTTTTCTTGATAGTCTCGCCTGTCACCGTACACTTGGCAACGTCTTCACGGGACGGGATGTCATACATGACATCCAGCATGACTTCCTCCAGGATCGACCGCAGCCCCCTGGCGCCTGTGTTTCGCTTCAGGGCTTCCTCTGAAACTGCTTTCAAAGCGTCCTGGGAAAACTCGAGGGTAACGCCGTCCAGTTCAAACAATTTTTCGTACTGCTTAACCAGCGCGTTTCTTGGTTCGGTGAGGATACGAATCAGGGCTTCGTCATCCAGGGCATCGAGGGTGACAATTATCGGCAGCCTGCCTACAAATTCCGGAATGAGGCCATATTTGAGCAGATCCTCAGGCAGGATGTTACTCAATATTTCACCGATCTTTTGCTCTTTCCTGGCTTTTATCTCAGCCCCAAAACCCATCGCCTTTTTGCCGATGCGGTTTAAAATTATCTTTTCAATCCCGTCGAAAGCGCCGCCGCAGATAAACAGCACATTTGTGGTGTCAAGCTGGATAAATTCCTGGTGGGGGTGTTTGCGCCCGCCCTGGGGCGGCACACTGGCTACTGTCCCTTCCAGTATTTTTAAAAGAGCCTGCTGGACACCTTCGCCTGATACATCCCTGGTTATAGAGGGGTTCTCCGACTTGCGGGCTATTTTATCAATCTCGTCAATGTATACTATGCCTTTTTCAGCTTTCTCCACATCATAATCAGCAGCCTGAATCAGTTTGAGAAGGATGTTTTCCACATCCTCCCCCACGTAACCAGCCTCGGTCAGAGAGGTAGCGTCCGCAATTGCGAAGGGTACGTTCAGAAGACGCGCCAGAGTTTGAGCCAGCAGGGTTTTACCGCTGCCGGTGGGGCCCAGCATAACAATGTTGCTCTTCTGCAGCTCAACATCATCGATCTTGCCGCCTAGATTTATCCTTTTATAGTGGTTGTAAACTGCAACGGAAAGGGACTTTTTTGCGCTTTCCTGGCCGATAACATACTGGTCCAGGATCTCTTTAATCTCTTTGGGCTTTGGTATATCACCAACATCTAAGCTCAGATCATCACTGAGCTCTTCCTCAATAATCTCGTTGCAAAGTTCGATACATTCATCACAGATATACACACCAGGGCCCGCAACCAGTTTTTTTACCTGGTCCTGAAGTTTACCACAGAAGGAACACTTCAACTGCCCTTTGTCGCTAAACATATTTCCACCTCTTTTACCTTTGCTTCCTGACATTATAGACCTCGTCAATAATCCCGTATTCTTTGGCTTCCAGGGCTGACATAAAGTAATCGCGCTCGGTGTCCAAAGCAATTTTTTCAAGAGGTTGGCCGGTATGCCTGGACAGTATATCATTTAAAGTACTTCTCATGCGCAGTATTTCCTTGGCATGAATCTCGATATCCGACGCCTGGCCCTGGACTCCGCCCATAGGTTGGTGAATTAAAATCCTTGAATATGGCAGTGAGTAACGCTTTCCTTTTGTCCCCGCGGCCAATAGCAGCGAGGCCATGCTAGCGGCCTGACCGATGCAGATGGTGGCAACCGGGGGGCGAACATGCTGCATGGTGTCATAAATCGCCATTCCCGCGGTTACTACCCCGCCGGGTGAGTTTATATAAAACTGAATATCCTTTTCAGGATCTTCCGCCTCCAAAAAAAGCATCTGGGCGATAATTAAATTTGCCACGGTATCTTCTACCGGTCCACCTAGAAAAATTATGCGGTCTTTTAAAAGTCTTGAATAAATATCATATGAGCGTTCGCCGCGGTTGGTCTGTTCGACGACAATCGGTACAAGGTTCATTTTACAATCTCCTTTTAATATTTATATTTCAAAAGACCTTCTTAAATATTATTCCGTTGCGGTTTCGTTGGTGTCCTTAATTTCAGGCTCACTAATTTCCTGCTCATTAATTTGGGGCTCGTTGGCGTCCTCAATAACATTTGCGTTATCAGCTAAAAACTGCAGTGTCTTTTCTCTAACAATCTGATCTGTGATATATTCCAACTGTCCCTTACTTAATATCTTTTCCAGCGGCTCCTCTTCCTGGTTATAATACCTGGCTATTTTGCCGGCTTCCTCTTTAATTTCCTCTTCAGTGGCTTTGATATCCTCAGCTTTGGCTATGGCCTCCATAACCAGGTTCATCTTGGCCGCCCATACAGCGTCGGGCTGCATCTTTTCTTTTAATCCTTCCAGGGTGGTGTTCGTATACTGCAGGTAGTTTTCCATGGTTATACCCTGGCTGTTGACGCGCCCTTCCAGGTTGCGGATCATATCTTCCATCTGGCTTTCAACCATGGGCGCGGGTACTTCAATTTCGGTGCAGTCAACAATTTTGCTGACAATTTCCTGCCTTATCTGGAATTTAGCCCTTTCCACGGCGGCCTCTTTTAATTTATTCGATATATCAGCCCTTAATTCCTCCAGAGTATCGAACTCACTGACGTCCTTGGCAAACTCGTCGTCCAGGTCGGCCAGTTCCTTACGCCTCAAGCTTTTTACGTTAACTGTAAAAACAGCGTCTTTGCCGGCCAGCTCGGCAGCCTGGTAGTTTTCGGGGAAAGTTACCTTGACATCGGTCGTCTCACCAACCAAAACATCCACTAATTGTTCTTCAAATCCCGGAATAAAAGTACCGGATCCTATTTCAAGGGAGTAGTCCTTTCCTTCCCCGCCTTTAAAAGGGATCCCGTCGACTTTACCAATAAAGTCAATAACGGCGGTATCTCCTTTATTAACCACTCCTTCATCCATGGTCACAATTCTGGCGTGCCTTTGTTGAAGCCGTTCCAGCGCCTTATCTACTTCTTCCTCAGGCACATCGGTTGACGGTTTTTTTACTTCCACTTCCTTGTACTGCCCGAGGATCACTTCTGGCTTAACCAGGACCGTCGCCTTAAACACCACGGGTTTGCCTTCCTCGGCCTGCACAACATCAACTTTGGGCTGATCAACCGGTTCAATGCCTGTTTCCACCACAGCCTTGTAATAGGCTTCAGGCACAACCGATTCCATGGCCTCTTCCAGAATGACGTCTTTGCCAACATAACGCTCAAATATCAACCTTGGTGTCTTGCCCTTGCGAAAACCCGGCACACTATACTTTTGCACTAGCCTGCGGTACGCTTTATTTATGGCCTGGTCAAACTGCTCCGCCTCCACCTCTATTTCCAATTGAACTGTGTTCTTTTCGATCCTTTCAGCGTTGGCTTTCATTTATGCTCCCCCTTAAGTGGTGTCATTATATAAGGTATTTATTAATAAAAGGGACACGTTATCTCCATATTAACAATAAACACCAAATTGCAGTACTAATATTGTAACCAATTTTAAAAATTTATTCTAGAGGGAAGGGATATATTTCCTCAGAATTAAACTAAAATACCACAACTAAAAAAGCCCTGGCGCCCTGCTTTATGTCATGGGGGCTTTAACAGAGCTGTATTAAAACAACGTTTTTAAACGTATTACTAAATTATATCTGCAAGGGTGTCATTGATCAATAAAAAAAACAAAAATAGGACGAATTATTTCTTGCGCGCATGAGATATTAGCCATAGTATCCAGCCTGTTTTACACCAAAGTCCCTCTCTATTCATAACCTTTTAACCAAACGCATTTTTCTTGACAACACCATTATTATTTGCTAACATATCTTGTGCGGGTAATCAGGCTCTTACTGTAGCATATTATCACGAAAACATGGTGGGTGTAGCTCAGTAGGCTAGAGCACCAGATTGTGGCTCTGGGGGCCGTGGGTTCAAGTCCCATCATCCACCCCATAAAAAAATAATTGGGGCGTCGCCAAGTGGTAAGGCACCGGTCTTTGGAACCGGCATTTCGTTGGTTCGAATCCAGCCGCCCCAGCCACTTTTATAAGATTGGAAGTTAGAGGTTAGTTGTTGGATACTTGGAATCCGGCAAAACCGGATTCCAAGTATCCAACAACTGATATTTGATTTCCATTATCCAGTTTTTGGG
>CAZPXL010000103.1:0-7466 GCA_964591005.1 uncultured Eubacteriales bacterium | reverse complement strand
TAACATAACCCCGCTGGTTGAACTTGGGCAGCAGCACTTCCTGGCCTGCGCGCAGTTCAGCCGGGGCCTGTCCTGAAAAGACCTTTTCAGGAACTGCCCGGCTTACTTTGTGATGCAGCCTGCCGAGCTTACCCCTGGCTTCCTGGATGGCGCTTTCCCTGGCCCGTGTTGATTCTTCAGCGATTCTCTCCCTGAGTTCCCTTACCGCGGACTCCGCCTCCGCTCTCGCCGATCTTACCAGTGCCCGGGCCTCTTCCCCGGCTTTGGACAGGATTGCTTCACGTCTTTGGGCCAGGTCCTCCTCCAATTTTTCATGTTTCTCCTTGATTGCCCTTGCTTCATCAGCCAGTTTAGAAGCTGCCTCCCGGTCGGCTTCAGCCTCCTGCTGGGCTTTTTCCAGGTTGCGCATCAACTCTTCAAACTGGATCTGTTCCACTGATAAAAATTCCCTGGCTTTCTTAATCAACTCAGCCGGGAGCCCCAGCCTCAGGGCGATCTCAAAGGCGTTGCTGCGGCCCGGCTTGCCGATCAGCAGGCGGTATGTGGGCCTTAAGGTTGCCGTGTCAAACTCAACACTGGCATTTTCAACCCTTTCGCGGGCGTAGGCAAAGTTTTTCAACTCGCTGTAATGGGTAGTGGCAATGGTCATGGCGCCCGCCGAGTGCAGCGTTTCCAGGATTGACTGGGCCAGAGCGGCGCCTTCGACCGGATCGGTGCCAGCTCCCAGCTCGTCAAGCAGCACCAGGCTGTCTCTGCCGGCCTTGGCCACGATATCGACAATATTGGTCATGTGGGAGGAAAAGGTGCTCAGTGACTGCTCTATGCTCTGCTCGTCACCTATATCTGTGAAAACACGCTGAAAAATACCCAGCCTGGAATTTTCCCCGGCGGGTATGTGCAGCCCGGACTGATGCATTAAGACAAGCAGGCCGGCAGTTTTCAAAGTGACAGTCTTCCCCCCGGTGTTGGGCCCGGTTATGACCAGCGTGTCAAAGTCCTCGCCCAAACGGATATTTACAGGGACAACGTCTCCCTTCAGCAGGGGGTGTCTGCCCCGCCTGATGTCCAGGACGGCCTCATCCGCAAGGATTGGCGACCAGGCGTCGAGAACCTGGCTGTACCTGGACCTGGCCATGATGAAATCAAGCTCTCCGAGGGTGTCCAGGCTGGTTTCAATGCTCTCCAGGTTCTGTGCCACACCTTCCGACAGGCCGGCCAGGATCCTCTGGACCTCCTGTTTTTCCGCCACAACCAAACGTCTGAGCTCGTTATTCTTTTCCACCACGGCCATCGGCTCTACAAACAGGGTGGCGCCGCTGGCGGACTGGTCGTGAATTATACCCGGCACCTGGGCGCGGTACTCTATTTTGACCGGAACTACGTAGCGGCCTTCCCTTATAGTTACTATGGGGTCTTGTAAATATTTCTGGTAATTCGGGGAGCGGATCATGTTCTCAATATAATTTTTTATGTTGAGCTGGGCAGACGCCAGCTTCCTGCGCGTTTGGGCCAGTTCCGGCGAGGCGTTGTCGGCAATTTCGCCGCCCGGCAGGATGGCCTTTTTAATTTTATTTTCCAGATCCGGCAGGGGCGTTATAAAAAAAGCGTGTTCATGCAGTAAAGGATAGGCTTCCTGCCTTTCATGCAAAAAGTTTTTAATTATCCTGGCCGCCGTAAGCGTATCCGCCACCGCGGACAGTTCTTCCGGCTCCAGGACGGCCCCCCGGCCCGCCCTTTGCAGTTGGTTCCTGATGTCTTTCCAGCCGCCCATTTCAGCGGTAGGTTCGAGCCTCAGCAGCTTTCTGCCTTCACTGGCCTCGTCCTGCCACCTGAGGATGACAGCGGGGTCATCAACGGGCTTGAGTTCCAAAGCCCGCTCCCTGCCAAGGGGCGACCCGGCGAAAGATGCCAGATGCTCCAGTACTTTATGATATTCCAGTCTTTTAAAAGTTTTTTCTTCCATTAAAGAAACCTTCCATTAATTTGGTACCTTTAATTTGGTACCTGGTACACAAAAACTAAGTTATTTAATAACAATAACTTAATAAATTGGTACCTGGTACACAAAAGCTACGTGGTACACAAAAGCTACGTTCTCAAGCCTCACATCTCAATTGTTACTCCGGTATTTTTTTAAGCAGGGCGCCCACTGTTTTTTGCGGGAGAAAGAACAAAGCCGCCTCGACCGCATTCTGGAGAGCATCAAAAACCTCCATGCTGCCTTCCCAGTGCTCCTTCAATATATCAGGCCCGGCTGAATTGATCAGCCTCTGCAATGCTATGGCAACAATGTAAGCGTCGTCGACCTGCCCCAGAACCGATAGAACGTCCGGGATCAGATCAAGAGGAGAAAACAAGTAGGCGACTGCAGCGGCAAGGATAGCCTTGTCGCTTAAAGAAACCCGCGGATCCTTGGCCAGGTGGTACATAAGCTTGATGAAAGCCGGGATCAGGCTAATAAATTCCAATAGTTTAGATTTTGCCTGTTTTTTATCCATATTCACACCTCCTAAATTATGTCATCACACCCCGGTAGTAATGGCCCTTGGTAAACCCCAGCGGGCTGTATCCCGCCAGGCTCTCTTTTAATTTTGATATGTTTTCGCCAAAAATGCAGGGCATATCTAAAACAGTACGGTAAGCCCCGACTACGTCCCGGACATAACCGTGTCCTTCACGCCTGGCCTCAATGCGCAGCGCTGTTACACCGGTTCCGGCGATCATCCCGACGTCTTCAATAAGACACAGGTCCCGTGAATTAAATACATGCATACGGCAGTACTGGTCCAGCTCAACCGGAAACACCACGCCTTTCCGGTCCTTTAAGCCGCAGTGGTTTTCGCGGCACGGCCCCGGGCAGCGCCCCGGCTTTCCGGCTCCCGCCAGGCTGCCCGCGGCACAGTATTCAGAAACCATCAGGGGCAGCGCGCCGTGCACAATTACCTCGGCCGGCGCCGGCAGGGAAGGGATCATGTCCCTGATCTGCTCCATAGTCAGTTCCGGAGACAGGGTTACCTGGCTCACGTCCGACTCTTTTAAAAATTTCGCGCTTTCATGGTTAAAAATATTCAGTGAGAAATCCGCGTAAAGCGGTTTATCAGTAATATCCCGGACTTTCCTGAGCAGGCCCAGGTTACCGGCCTGGACCCCGTCCAGGTTTTTACCGTGGACTTTATCTAAAAGGCTGCAGAATTGATCTATATCTTTATCATGTAAAATCCTTGAGGAAGACAGGACAAAGCTAACACCGGCTTCAGCGCAGATCTCGCTTCCTTTTATAATATGTTCCAGCGGCAGCTCGCCCTTTGATTTAAACTGCTCCCCGCCAAAGTAAACCATCCCGGCCCCGGCGCCTACAGCGGCCTTTAGGGATTGCAGGTCGGTCACTGTCACGGACAGCACCGGCCTTCTCCTGAATCCGGCGGCTTTTACGGGCTCCGTGATAAACGATGCTGAAAGACGGCGGCGGAAAGTTACTTCCGGCACCGGTTTGTGGCCGAAAGCAGCGGCTCTCTTTTCCTCAACACGGGACAGGGCGGCTCTCCTGGCCTCGTTAATATCGCTGACCGGCACCATCAGATCGCCTGTCAGGGCCAACTGCAGTTCCGCCATCTCAAAAGGTGTGTTTCCCAGGCGGGAAAGCTGCTTTGACAGGTATTCATATGTCAGCGGCCGGGTCAGGGCCGCCTGGGCTGGGCTGGCTGTCTCTGCCCGCCCGGTATTGCCGCTGCTGTCCTCAACTTCAATTGTAAGCGGCTCTCCCAGCCTGGCGGATACTCTAAAGACAAGGGATATCTTCTTCAGTTCTCTGGGAGAGGCGAAACTGGCCCTGGCCTTTTCAACAAGGTCGGCGTCGTGTGTCTTGAAAACACGGTCACCCGGAAAAACCCTGCCGGGAATATCAAGCTGTACCACAGAGTTGGCCGGCGCGCGTTCCACAGGCCGGGCGTCCATAAAAATACGGCTTACTTCCCCGGCTTTGCGGCCGCCCTCGGTAACCCAGACCTCGATGCCGTCCCCTGTCCGCAGCGGTTCTTCCAGAGATATCTCCGCCAGGCGGAGCGTTTTATTAAAACCCTTGATCCTCCCCAGGAAAAGGCCGCGGTTGTTGGGGCGCTTAAAGCTCATTAAATCCGGGCCGGGCCGCCCGTAAAAGTAACCGGTGGTAAAATCGCGGTTAAAAATCTGGGCCAGGTCCCTGGCCTCTTCCGGCGATACGTAAAAATCGTCTCCAGCGGCAGCCCTGTCCAGCAGGCCGCGGTAAATTCTTACCACCGTGGCCACGTACTCGGGCCTTTTCATCCGTCCTTCAATTTTGAACGATGTTATGCCTGAGCGGACCAGGTCGGGCATGTGCCGGCTCATATTCAGGTCCCGCAGGCTCAGCAGGTAGCTGCCGGCACTGCCCGGATCGGCCAAGGCCCGTCCGTGCCGGTCCACCATAACGTAAGGCAGGCGGCAGGGCTGGGCACAGCGGCCCCGGTTCCCGCTCCGCCCGCCGATCAGGCTTGACATGAGGCACTGCCCGGAATAACAAACACACAGGGCGCCGTGAATAAATACTTCTATTTGGACACCGGACTCCCTGACGATCTCTTCAATGGCCGCAAGGGAGAGTTCCCTGGCCAGCACGACCCTTTTCACACCCGCTTCTTTTAATGCCAGCACCGCAGGCAGGTTGTGCACGGTCATCTGGGTGCTGGCATGAAGAGGCAGTTCGGGAATAACTTTACCCGCCAGCCTTAAAAGGCCCAGGTCCTGGATAATTGCCGCGTCAGCGCCGCTCCGCTGCAGAAAATAAAGAAATTCCAGCGCCTCCGGCAGTTCCCGGTCGTCCAGCAGGGTATTGACAGTAATATAGACCTTAACCCCTCTCACGTGAGCATACTCAACCGCCCGTTCAATTTCACGGTCGTCAAAGTTTCCGGCCGACTGCCTGGCATTGAAACTTTTGCCGCCCAGGTAGACGGCGTCCGCCCCATTTTCCACAGCCGCCACCAGGGACTCCCAGCTGCCGGCAGGGGCCAGCAATTCCGGTTTACGGGACATTTAAGCTACTCCTTCCGCTCATACCTCAAAAGTCCGGCGCAGGGGATTATCTCAATTCCCCGGCGGGCCAGCTCGTCCAGAAACTGGTTCAAGCCCAGCGAATCGCTTGCCATGTGGCCCGCGATGATTACATTCACATGGTTTTTCTCCGCTTCCTTGCGGTGTTTCTCCCCGATGTGCATAACTATCAGCGTGCCGACACCGGCTGCCGACAGTTTGGCGTAAGCGTCCTCGGACCCGCTGGTCCCGCCGGTCATATCGACCATGACCCTGCCGGCCCGCTTTTCTTTACTCCCGATGACAATGGCCGGGCCGGCGTTGTAATTTACCGCCTCAGCGTATTCGGGAATCTCTTTTAAAAGTTTCACCACGTCGTTCAGCGTCTCGGGTTTCTTTTCATCCATTAAAGTCTGGATGTAATCGTTGACAAGGTTGTCAGCAGGTGTGTGCACGCACATTATGGGTATGTCCAGCAGCCTGGCCGCGTCGACAGCACGGTTGTGGTTCAGCGGCATCAGCCCCAGCTTTACCTCGTTGATCCGCGAAGCCATAATTCCCTCGGCAACATTGATCGGGACTCCAAATTTAGCCAGTACGTCCTCCTGCAGCCGCATCACCTGGTAAAGCGCCGACATGGCCTTGCCTTCCGGGTGGTGGGCAATGATCAGGTCTATTTTTTGGCCCCGCCCGGAGATCCGGTCAGCCAGCAGGACCTCCCCGGTCTCCATGTCAATACCGGCCAGCACTCTTGCCACCTCAAGATCGGGGTCGCCGAAAAGAAGCCTCGAATCGCCGTAAGGGTTGAACAGCCTATCCTGATCGTATTCTTTTTTCTCTTCATCCTTCATTTCACTGTACTGCTTGTTTTCTTTCTCCAGAAGCTTTTCCACCGCGGCCTTTGAACGGGGATCCTTGCCCATTCCTTTCTCAATTGCCAGCCTGTAAATCTCACCAATCTTCATACCGATATCTCCTCCCTATTTGTGCGGCTGAAGCCGCACCTCCAATTTCATTTTTTCGAAACAAACATATTGCCTTCCAGGTAAAAACGCAGCGGCAGTTTCTCCACCTCGTTGATACCGATCCGGGTTGTCGTTATTATGTTTTCTTTTAAATCCGCCCCCCTGTAAATTACAAGGGGCTTTGCCGTTAAATCCGCGCCGTTTTGATGGCGGGTTATGCCCATGGCCTGCACAAGCTTGGCCGGCCCGCTGCACAGTTCGGTAAGCTTTCCCCGCCTCCGGTTGGCGCGCATCATGTGCAGCCCTTCCAGCGGTTCCAGCGCCCTGATCAGGACCGCCTCACCGGTCCCTGCCGGAGCGGTTACCGCGTTGAAGCAGTAGTACATGCCGTATATAAAATAGACATAGGCGTGACCGGGAGGGCCGAACATGACCCTGTTGCGCGGGGTCATGCCGCGGGATGCGTGGCAGGCGGGATCCCCCTGGATGTAAGCTTCTGTTTCCACAATCCTGCCGGCGATAATGCCCTCCGGGGTATGGTTTGCAATAATGTTGCCCAGCAGTTCCCGGGCCACAGCAACGGTGTCCCTGGCGTAAAAAGAACGGGGAAGGATCTTCTCCCCGCGGAACGTTTCTTCTATTAAAGTTTCTTTCTCCGTCATAACTTAACCTTTTATCTTCTGCGCAGGAATTTAATCAGTTTTCCGGCCGGCATAGTGTTTACTATGTCGTCAGGCTCCAACCAGGCCCGCCGCGCGACGGAAACGCCGTAGCACATTTCATCCATCCGCTTAAGATCGTGGGCGTCAGTGTTGACCGCCATCTTGATCCCTTTCTCCTTGGCCCTGCGGGCGTTCAAGTCATTTAAATCGAGACGGTCGGGGGAAGAGTTTATCTCTAATATAGTACCACAACTGGCAGACGCCTCCAACACCCTCTCCAGGTCGAGGGCATATCCCTCCCTGCCGGTAAGCAGGCGTCCGGTAAGGTGGCCGATGATATCCACATTTTTATTTTCAACAGCCGATATGATCCGGGCTGTCATCGTTTCACGGTCCTGTTTAAAAGCAGTGTGGACAGACGCGATCACCAGGTCCACATCTTTTAAAATTTCGTCCGGGCAGTCCACACCGCCCCTGGGCAGGATATCCGCCTCGATCCCGGTTAAGATTGTGAATTCATCAATCTTCTCGTTCAGTGCCCGTATTTCCTTGTGCTGTTGTTTAAGCCTGTCCAGGGAAAGGCCCCTGGCAATTTTGAGGGACTGGGAGTGATCTGTCACGGCGATGTAACTGTATCCCTTATCCCTGGCCCGCTTTACCGCCTGCTCAATAGTGCTCAATCCGTCGCTCCAGATCGTGTGGACATGCAGGTCTCCCCTGATATCCTCAAGCTCCAGCAGGCGAGGCAGCCTGTTCTGCGAGGCCGCCTCAACCTCGCCCCGGTCTTCCCTCA
>CAZPXL010000102.1:0-7493 GCA_964591005.1 uncultured Eubacteriales bacterium | reverse complement strand
GAAGGCGCTATTAAGAAACTTAAAGAAAAAAACGCCCTGCCTGCGGTTTGCGGCCGGGTTTGCCCCCAGGAAAGCCAGTGTGAAAAATACTGCACTCTCGGAAAGAAACATGAACCAGTAGCTATCGGCCGCATCGAACGCTTTTGCGCTGACTGGGAGCGGGCCAACGGCGTGCTGCCCCAGGAAACAAGTTCTCCCAACGGAAAGAAAGTGGCAATCGTGGGGTCCGGCCCGGCCGGCCTGACCTGTGCCGCCGCTCTGGCCAAAATGGGTTACAAGGTTACCATATTTGAAGCGCTTCATGTGCCGGGAGGCGTGCTTATGTACGGCATTCCGGAATTTCGTCTGCCCAAGTCGGTAGTCCAGGCCGAAGTGGAAAGCCTGAAAAAGCTGGGTGTGGATATACAGGTAAACGCTGTGGTGGGCAAATTTGCGACAGTTGATGAATTAATGGGCGAATATGGTTATGACGCTGTCTTTATCGGGACCGGCGCCGGCCTGCCGCATTTTATGAGGATACCGGGCGAGAATGCCTGCGGGGTATATTCCGCCAACGAATTTTTAACCCGTACCAATTTGATGAAAGCTTACCTGTTCCCCGAGCATGACACGCCGATCCGCATCGGCAGGAAAGTGGCGGTTTTAGGCGGCGGCAACGTGGCCATGGACGCGGCGCGCACGGCCCTCCGGCTGGGTGCTGAAGAATCCTGGATAGTCTACCGGCGTTCAAAAAAAGAGCTGCCGGCGCGGCACGAGGAAGTGGAACACGCGGAGGAAGAGGGGGTCAAATTCGCCTTTCTTACCAGCCCTACCAGGATACTGTATAATGATGATTACTGGGTGACCGGGATGGAGTGCCTGCAGTACGAGCTTGGCGAGCCGGACGAGTCCGGCCGGCGCAGCCCGGTTCCGATAAAAGGCTCCGAGTTCATCATTGATGTCGATACCGTGGTGGTAGCTATCGGGCAGGGGCCGAACCCCCTGGTGCCAAGGACCACCAAAGGCCTGGAATGCAACCGGAAAGGCAATATCACTGCACACCCTGAGACCGGGGCGACTTCCCTGCCGGGCATATTCGCGGGCGGCGACGTGGTAACCGGGGCCGCTACCGTGATCCTGGCCATGGGGGCCGGACGGACAGCTGCCAGGGCCATCGACGAATACCTGAGTAATAAATAGCAGAGATAAATTTATTGAATAATTAAAAATAATTATCAATAATTTTAAAAATAATGATTGAAATTTTGAGAATAAATGCTATACTTCTTATATTAAAGAAAAACTAAAGACTATTAATAGGGCAATGGCGTCCTGGAGAACCTTTTTATAAAGGCTCTCTTGGGGCGCTTTTTGTTTTGGAGGTTGTTGCGATATGAGTTCTGTCAGCAGAGAAGAAGTTCTGGAAAAAGCTAAAGAATCTAATGTCAAGTTTATCCGCCTGCAGTTTACCGATGTTTTTGGCAATTTTAAAAACATCGCCATCACTGTGGAAGAGCTGGAAAGGGCGTTAGACGGGAAAATCTTGTTTGACAGTTCGGCCATAGAGGGATTTGTCCGCGCCAGGGAGAGTGACATAAGCCTTCTGCCCGATCCCGAAACTTTTGAAATTTTTCCCTGGCGGCCAAGAGACGGCTCGGTTGCCCGCCTGATCTGTGATGTTGGGCTGCCCGACGGAAGCGATTTCCCCGGCTGTTCACGATCAGCTCTTAAAAGGATTTTAAAAAGAGCCGCCGGTATGGGATATGACCTGCAGGCGGGGGCTCAAATAGAGTTTTTCCTGTTTATGACGGACAGCGAGGGCAAGCCGACTACCATTACTCACGACCAGGCCGGCTACTGTGACCTGTCGCCGGTAGACCTGGGTGAAAACGCCCGCCGTGATATGGTGCTGACCCTTCAGGAGATGGGGCTTGATATATCTTCTTCGCACCACGAGAAGGCTCCCGGGCAGCATGAAATATATCTCAGGGAAGACAGCGCCCTGGCCATTGCCGACAAAATAGCCACATTTAAATTTGTGGTGCGCACGGTGGCGCAGCGTCACGCCCTGCATGCCTCGTTCATGCCGAAACCAGTTAACGGCCTGAGCGGCTCCGGGATGCATTTAAACCTGTCTCTCTGGAACGGCACTGAAAACGTGTTTTGCGACGATGCCGGGCCCCTTGGACTGAGCAAACAAGCCCACTATTTTATAGGCGGCATACTGCAGCACGCCGGTTCCATCACCGCCGTGGCCAACCAACTGGTAAATTCTTATAAACGCCTTATGCCCAACGGGCTGAGCCCGGTTTTAATAGCATGGTCGGAAGAGAACCGCAGCACTATGATCCGCGTCCCCGCCCAGCGGGGCAGCGACTCCAGAATTATTTTGCGAAGCCCGGATCCTACCTGCAACCCCTACCTGGTTCTGGCGGCTACGATGGAAGCAGGCCTGAACGGGATATCCGGCAAAACAGACCCGCCGCCGCCGTTTCCGGAAAACAGCCCGGAGATAGCTGCCCTGAGAGAACTTGTTAAGAAGCAGGGCCTGCCCCGCAACCTCAACGAAGCGCTGAACGCCCTGGCTGATGACACCGTCATCCAAAACGCCCTGGGTGAACATATATCGCGCCGTTTCCTTGAATGTAAGGAATTGGAGTGGGAGCGGTTTCAGGCCGAAGTGCACCAGTGGGAACTGGATGAATACCAGCTCAATTATTAGCAAATAACTTAACTTTTGTGTACCAGGTACCAAATATTTAAGTTATTATAGGTTTTTCCCACCGTTTTGCTTAAAAAAGTATTTGATAGGAGGGGTGAAAATCTGATCAAACTGAGTGTTGTTGTCAGTGCCGACGATTTGGCATTCAGTTAATAAGTGGGAGAATTTAAGAGAGAAACAATAGGAGGATGGGAAACAATGACGTTTAGCAAGGGAAACAAGACTAATGATGTTCTGGGTACGGCGAACCGCGGCAACCCTGCCGAATCAGGTTTGTGTACGTTATGCCGGGCGGATTGCCAGGGTAAATGTGAAACCTTTTTGTCCTGTATGAAAGGACGCAAGATGCTCTACCCCAGAGATTTCGGAGCCGTCACTGCGGGAAGCGACAATATCACTCATATGGGAGTTTCTTATAATTCCCTTCGCGTGCAGGGTTATAACTACGGCGCCTATGGTCTCGCGAGTGGTCTTTCCAATGAAGCTGATGACTGTATCTTCCCCAATGTCAATATCGAAGTGGAATTTGGTAATGAAGTCAAAACCAAATCAAGGATCCCCATCCTGTCCGGCGCTCTGGGTTCAACCTTTGTGGCTGCCAAGTACTGGGAGTCTTTCGCGGTCGGCGCCGCTCTCGTCGGTTACCCGATTGTCGTCGGTGAAAACGTTGTAGGGGTTGACAAACAGTCCATTATCAAAAACGGCAAGATTGAGGTTTCGCCTGAACTCGACCGCAGGGTTGATACCTATCTGCGTTATCATGACGGCTACGGCGCGATTATTGTTCAGATGAACGTCGAGGATACCCGTAACGGCGTCGCGGATTATGTCCTGAGGAAGTATGGTGACAAAGCGATCATCGAGCTTAAGTGGGGCCAGGGCGCCAAGGATATCGGCGGCGAAATCCAGGTAACCGACCTCGATTACGCTGTTTTCCTGAAAAACAGGGGCTATATCGTAGACCCGGATCCGACCCTGCCCGAAGTCCAGCAGGCGTTTAAATCCGGCGCCATCCGTTCATTCGCCCGCCACAGCCGCCTGGGTTACACTGATCTTTCAAGCAATGATCAGGTCCAGGAGTCTTTCATAACAGCAATTGCCGATCTGAGAAAAATGGGTTATAAGAGGATTACCCTGAAGACCGGTTCCTACGGCATGGAAGCGCTGGCCATGGCCATCAAGCTTGCCACGGACACCAAGCTGGACCTTCTGACCATTGACGGTTCCGGCGGCGGTACCGGCATGAGCCCGTGGAACATGATGGAGACCTGGGGCGTGCCTTCCATTCTGCTCCATGCCAAGGCTTACGAATATGCGAGCATCCTGGCCCAGAAAGGCAAGAAAGTCGTTGACCTGGCCTTTGGCGGCGGCATTGCCAGGGAAGACCAGATGTTTAAGGCACTGGCCCTGGGCGCTCCCTTCGCGAAGATGATCTGTATCGGCAGGGCGACGATGATCCCCGGCTTCCTGGGTGCGAATATAGAAGGAGTACTGAGACCTGAGCGCAAAGCGGCTGTGAACGGAAACTGGAATGAGCTGGCCAAGTCCGTGACGGAAATAGGCGCCAAGCCTGAAGAGATTTTTGCAGGATACTATGACGTCCAGAAAAAAGTGGGCGCCAGTGAAATGAAGAATATTCCGTTTGGAGCAATCGCTATCTGGACACTTTGCGATAAACTGGCGGCAGGTCTGCAGCAGCTTCTTGCCGGCGCCCGCAGGTTCGATATCGCGGAGATCTCCAGGTTCGATCTGACATCAGGCAACAGGGAAACCGAGAGGGAAACAGGCATTCCTTTCATCACAGAAGTTCAGGATGAAGCTGCCAGGAGGCTCTTAAACAGCTAAATAGAGAGCGGCACATTTTATCAGCCAGTCAAATAAATAGTTATTGATTTCCTCTGAAATAATATATAGAATATGGCTATATGCTAATATTTTAGATACGATGATGTATCTGTCTTGACCGGCAACGGTGCCCTCTCAGGTCTGTTTTGGCCTGCCCGAGGGCATTTTACTTATACCTTTGAAGGGAGGCAGAGCCTTGGGAGAAATAAGAGTCGTATTAATAGACAGCGATGCCGCCTGGAGAAAAAGCATTAAAAATCTAATCGGCAAGATGGGCTACTGGGTTGTTGGAGAAGCAGAAGATGGGATTACCGGTTTAAAGCTGGTAAGAGCCAGGCAGCCTGATCTTGTCATCATCGAGGCTTTTTTGCCCGGCACGGATGGTTATGATTTGGCCAGGATCATAAATGAAGATAAACTTGCTCCGGTCATATTAATCGCTTCCTCCACACAGCAGAATGTCATTGAGAAAGCCAAGGCGGCCAAGGTTTTTGCTTTCCTGGTAAAGCCGGAGTTGGAATACAACCTTATTCCGGCGATAGAACTGGCTCTGACCAATTATCAGGAGATCATCAAGCTGGAAAACCAGATCAGGGATCTGCAGGATACCCTGGAAACCAGGAAAGTTGTTGAAAGGGCCAAGGGCATCCTGATGGAAACCATGGGTATCTCGGAAACGGAAGCGTTTAAAAGAATCCAGAAACAAAGCATGAACAAGCGAATTTCCATGCGTGCTGTGGCTGATGCGATTATCCTCGCCCATAACCTGTAAGTCATTGTGACTAAAAGTATATGTAATTACTACAATTTAATATGAAGCGATACGCAGCAGTGTCTAAACGGGCAATGATGCCCTTGACGGCAGAGATTAATCTCTGCTCTCAAGGGCGTTCTTTGTATCTTGTACCATCCCCTGTTTTCTTTGCCCACAGATATTCGGGAAGAGGGCTTTTTTTAAGAAAATACTAAAATAACTATTTAATTTCTGATTTCTATGTTATACTTGTGGTGTATTTTTAATTACAAGTGAAGATGAAGGTACAGCGTGGTACCTTTGAGAGTGGGGCGATGAGGCCGGCGAACGGGTTTTTACCTGTGTGCAGTGGTCTTTTTTTCATATTTTACCCCCTCCCAAGTAGTATTTTTGAAATTAATGAAAGGTGTGATACGATGGCTAAGCTAACTAACGATGATGTGCGTAGTCTTGCCAAGGAATGGGGAGTTAAATTTATCAGGCTTCAGTTTACCGACATTTTTGGGATCCTTAAAAATGTTGCAATCACGGTTGAGCAACTGGAAAAAGCTTTGGAAGGGGAATTGATGTTTGACGGATCTTCTATAGATGGATTTGTCCGCATCGAGGAATCGGATATGTACCTGAGACCTGATCCATCAACATTTGCGATTTTTCCCTGGAGGCCGAGAGAAGGCGGAGTAGCAAGGCTGATTTGTGACGTCTATAATTCAGAAGGCACTCCATTCCTCGGGGACCCCCGCAATGTTTTACGCAGGGCCGTGCAGGAGGCCGGAGAGATGGGCTATGTCATGAATGCCGGCCCTGAGCTGGAATTCTTCCTTTTCCACCTGGACAACGAAGGAAAGCCCACTACTGTCACACAGGACCGCGCCGGTTATTTTGATATGGCCCCGGTGGACCTGGGAGAAAATGCACGCCGTGATATGGTTTTGATACTTGAGCAGATGGGCTTTGAAATAGAGGCCTCTCACCACGAGGTGGGGAGCGGTCAGCACGAGATTGACTTTAAATACTCGGACGCTTTGGACATTGCGGACAAAATTGTCACCTTTAAGTTTGTAGTACGTACCACGGCCCAGCGGCACGGCCTGCACGCGACTTTTATGCCCAAACCCCTCTACGGGATGGCCGGTTCCGGTATGCATACAAACCAGTCGCTGATGAAGGACGGAGAAAACGCCTTTTATGATCCGACCCAGCCGGACGGTCTGAGCCAGGAATGCAAGTACTACGTGGGCGGCCTGATGAAACACGTCAAAGCGATCACCGCTATCGCTAACCCCACAGTTAACTCATATAAACGCCTGGTTTCAGGTTTTGAGGCCCCGGTCTACATCGCCTGGTCGGGGAAAAACAGGAGCCCGCTGATCAGGATCCCTGCCAAAAGAGGCATGTCCACCCGCATTGAACTGCGTAGCCCCGATCCGACCTGCAATCCCTACCTGACCCTCGCGGTATGCCTCAAAGCAGGTCTGGCAGGAATAAAAAATAAGATCCAGCCGCCGGAGCAGTGCAACCGCAATATCTATGAGATGACCCCGGCTGAAAGATTAGAGATGGGCATCGATAGCCTGCCGGAAAATCTGAAGGACGCTGTCGCTGAAATTGAAAAAGATCAGCTGATCAAAGAAGCGCTGGGTGAACATGTATACCACAGGTATATCGAAGCGAAGAAGATCGAGTGGGACCGTTACCGTATCCAGGTCCATCCCTGGGAAACCGATGAATACCTGGCAAAATTCTAAAGAATACGACAAGATAATTAGACATAATTAACAAGATTATAAAGATTAACAGGATTTTAATTAAATAAAATTGTTTTACTAACCCATTCAGGTAATAGATATATTGGAATCAGGTAATGGCTGCTATATTGGATTTAAGTTTTACACTTAAAAAAAATCTTGTAAATCTAATTAATCCTGTAAATCTTGTGAATGTATTTTTATGAATTAACCTGAAATAACAGGATATTTATTGGCACAGTGAAGTGCCAGGGTCAAGTTTTAGGCAACGAAGCCTTTACTGCAAGCTTGCAATTTTAGCATGCCTGTGGTAGAGGCTTTTTTTTTACCAATGTGATGATTGTGAGGTCGCAGATCATGAACATAAGAGGATTACCTCCCAAACAAGGTCTTTATGCTCCAAGTTATGAGCACGACGCCTGCGGGATGGGGTTTGTGGCAAATA
>CAZPXL010000101.1:2789-7542 GCA_964591005.1 uncultured Eubacteriales bacterium | reverse complement strand
TTGCGAAGAATTTGCAGACGACTTTAAACAGGTCATACGGCAAAACTGACCTGTATGTCGATCTCGCTCAGTCAATTAGTGGAGTAATACTTATTGGTTTCTTATGGATGCATATGCTTTTTGTGGCCACCATTGTTGTAAGTCCACAGCTTTTTGATACATTGTCCGAAGGCCTGGATAAATATTATCTTGCACAACTTGGTATTCCTGCGACCATCCTGATTATCATTATTCACATATTCCTGGCAGGCCGCAGGGCGCCGCTCCGTTTGCGTGATTTGAGGATCACCTACCGGATGGCAAAAATGATGAACCACTTCGATACCTGGATATGGGTTGGACAGGTTATCTCCGCGCTGATAGTAGGTATCATGGCGAGCATGCACCTCTGGACAATTTTAGGCGCATGGCCGCTCAGGGCGGCGACAAGCGCCGCGCGTGTAGCCTCCAGCGGCCCTGCCGATATTACATGGGGCGGCTTCCATTTTCCGTTCTTTGTTGTATTTTACGTGGTATTCCTGATTGCCGGAGAATATCACGGCGGTTTCGGGCTGTATCGCATCCTGGTCAAGTGGGGCTGGTGGGAACGCCATAAGATGGGTTATGTTCTTAAAGGTATCACCGTTATAATCGTTACTCTTGGTTTTGTAGCTTTATACACATTTACAAAGATAGCTGCTAATCTGCCGGCGGGAGGTGCCATACATTGAGCGCAAAAAATACTCATATATCTGATGTTTTAGTTATCGGCGCCGGTCTTGCCGCCGAACGTTCAGCCATTGAATGTGCCCAGGCTGGCCTGAGCGTTATTATACTGAGCCTGGTGCCACCGCGCCGTTCACACAGTACTGCTGCCCAGGGCGGCATGCAGGCTTCCCTCGGGAACGTTGCGATGGGCAAAGGTGACAATCCTGAGATTCACTTTGCGGATACTGTAAAGGGTTCGGACTGGGGATGCGACCAGGAAGTCGCCAAGATGTTCTGTGAAACCGTCCCTTCTATGATCAGGCAGCTCGATTACTGGGGCGTGCCCTGGAACCGGGTTACCGCCGGCAAAAAGAAATACGCCAGCGGCATTGAAACTGAAGACACCAAGGACAAAGAAGGTTTAATCACCGCCCGTGACTTCGGCGGCGTGGCCAAGTGGCGCTGCTGCTATACTTCAGACGGTACAGGCCACACTGTGCAGTTTGTTGTTGACACTGTGGTCTGCAAGCTGGGGATACCCGTCCATGACAGGATGGAAGCCATCGCCCTGATCCACGACGGCGATACCTGCTACGGCTGTGTAGCAAGGGATCTGCGTAACGGCGATTTAAACGTATACCTTGCCAAAACAACTATTATGGGCACTGGTGGGTTCGGACGTATTTACGCGTGTTCCACCAACGCTGTTATTAATGAAGGCTCCGGCGGGGCTATCGCTCTCGGCACTGGCATTGTTCCTCTGGGCAACATGGAAGCGATTCAGTTCCACCCGACCGGGATGCCCCCGGTATATATCCTGATGACTGAAGGAGCGCGAGGTGACGGCGGTTACTTGCTGGACAAGGACATGCACCGGTTTATGCCAGACTACGAGCCCAAGAAGAAAGAACTTGCCTCACGTGACGTTGTTTCGCGGCGCATGGTCCAGCATATCCGGGCCGGCTACGGCGTAACCAGCAAATATTCCCCTCAGCAGCACCTGTGGCTGGACATCCGCCACCTGGGCCGCCAGTGGGTTTGGAGCAACCTGCGTGAAATTGCTACCATAGCTACAAACTTTAACGGTATTGACCCGGCCAAGGAACTGGTACCGGTTATTCCGACCCAGCACTACACCATGGGTGGCATTCGCACCAACAAGGACGGCGCCGCGTATGGACTCAAAGGACTATATGCCATGGGCGAAACTGCCTGCTGGGATCTACACGGATTCAACCGGCTGGGCGGTAACTCACTTGCCGAGACTGTCACCGCTGGCTATATTTGCGGTAAGCAAGCAGCCAAGTACACCCTCGGCCAGACTCGGAACTACAACATGAAATTGGTTGAAGACTTCGTCAAGAAAGAAGAAGAACAGATTCAGAACCTTATTTCCGGCAAAAACGGCAGGGAAAACGTCTATGAAATCAGAGATGCTATGCAGGCATCCATGATGGACCATGTCCACATTTTCCGGACCGGTAAATCACTGGAGCAAGGTGTGGCGAAGCTGCAAGAACTGTACAAGCGTTCACTCAAGATTGGCCTCCGTTCCTCCGGTCAGGGCGCCAATCCGGAACTGGCCCTGGCGCTCAAGATGCCGGGACAGCTCCGCACCGCGCTGTGCGTCAATTACGGCGCGCTGATGCGTACCGAGAGCCGCGGCAGCCACTTCCGCGAAGACTATCCGAAACGGGATGACGTAAACTGGCTCAAGCGTACACTGGCCTACTGGAAAGAAGGGGCCGACCTGCCCACGCTTGACTACGAGCCTGTTGCATGTCCAATACTGCCTCCGGGCGACCGCGGATACGGTGAAGCGAGCGCGGGACCCAAGGGCAAATAACGTAGTACAAGGAGGAGGGTGAAGAAGAGTATGGGACGCCAGTTAACAATATCTTGTTTTCGCTATAACCCGAACATCCCCGGCGACAAGCCCAGGATGCAGGACTATAAATTGGAAGAATACGAAGGCATGACCTTATTCGTGGCGCTTAATGAGATCCGCGAAAAACAGGATCCCACGCTAATGTTTGACTTCGTGTGCCGCGCGGCTATTTGCGGTACCTGCGGCATGCTCATTAACGGCAGGCCGCGGCTGGCATGCAAGACCATGACCAGGACACTGCCGAGCCGGTTCACAGTGATGCCGCTCCCGGTATTTAAACTGATCGGTGACCTTTCAGTTGATACCGGCACCTGGTTCAGGAACCTGCAGGTAAGAACAGAAGCCTGGGTACACACCAACAAGAAGTTTGATTTCAACGCCCTTGAAATCAGGATGGAAAATAAGACTGCCGAGGCTATTTACGAGCCGGAGCGCTGCATCGAGTGCGGCTGTTGCGTGGCTGCCTGTGTAACTGCCAACATCCGCGAAGACTTCCTGGGTGCGACCGGGATTAACAGGGTGGCCCGCTTTATACTTGACCCGCGGGATGAGCGTGCGGATGCCGAGTACTTTGATGTAGTCGGTAATGAAGACGGGGCTTTTGGCTGCGTCGGCCTGATGGCCTGCGCCGATCTGTGCCCGATGGAAATTCCGCTGCAGGAAAACCTGGCATTTGTACGCCGCAAGATGGCGGCGGCCGGCCTGAAGCTGACATTCCCCGGAGTCAAGATATCGTAGCTTTAAAAGCAATTAAAACCCGTGGGGGCAAAAGCCCCCGCGGGTTTTTCTTGTGTGCCACGCATGGCGATGAAACAAGGGGACGGTCTTTTTGTTTCCCAATGTTATTTTAGTTTCCTATAATGTCCGATTGCTTACTGAACTGAAAAATTTACCGGGCAAAAAAATGGTTTTTAGACTTAGTTAATGTTTATAGATACGTATTTTTTTAAGGAAAATATTATACTCCTTTATGGGGGTGATTTTAAATGTTCAAGGTTTTTATTGCAGCCGACATAGAGGGTACCTGTGGTTACGTGGACTGGCCCGAAAAGCAGCCGGAGGACGATCTGCGCAGGGAAGAGATGACCGCAGAGGTGAACGCGGCTATAGAGGGGGCGCTGGCCGGGGGGGCGACCGACATCGTGGTGTCGGATATTCACATGAGAAAGCAAAATATTTACCACGGCAAACTGATTGGAAAAGCATCATTAATAAACGGGACCAAAAGAAGATTGATGTGGATGGACACAGTGCAGGAATGCGACCTTGTTTTTTTTATAGGTTTTCATGCCCGTGGCGGAACAGCCAGTGCGGTGATGCCCCATACGATGAACATGTGGATAACCAGCTTAAAACTGAACGGCGCCGAAGCGGGCGAGGCCTTTATAAGCGCCGCCTGCGCCGGCCATTACGACGTACCTGTAGGCATGGCCTCGGGGGACCGGGCTTTTACAGATGAAATCAAGTCTTTTTTGCCCGAACTGGAGACGGTGGTGGTGAAGGAAGCTGTAGGAATCAACTCTGCGCTAAATATTCACCCGGAGTTATCTGCCGCAAAAATAATTGAGGCAGCCAGGATTGCCACCTGCCGGGGGCTGAAGGGTGATTTTAAGCCGTTTTGTATAAGCGAGCCTGTGGAGCTGCGGCTGGAGGTGACCTGGCCCGGCTACGCGGAAGCGCTCAGCCTCGTGCCGGGAGTGCGCAGGACCGGCGGCAGGGAAGTCCTTTACACAGGCGCCTTTCTTGAGGTCATGGATATAATATCGCTCTTTGTCAGCTGGATCGAGAAAAAACAACTGTAACTTTCGATAACTTAGCTTTCGGTACCTGGTACCGAGTTATTAAGTTATTAATAATTAATCCCGGGACTGTCCCCGGGATTATGTACTATATTCTCATTTCTTCAAGCCGCCTTACCCTTTCCTCTATGGGAGGGTGGGTGCTGAACAGCCGGGCCACGGCCTGTCCTGATAGGGGATTCACAATGAACAGGTGTGAAGCCGCGGGATTTACCTGCATCGGGATCTGCTTTGCCCCTCGCTCCAGTTTTAACAGGGCGCCGGCAAGTCCTTCCGCACGTCCGGCAATACGGGCCCCGTCCGCGTCAGCTTCAAACTCTCTTGACCGTGATATGGCCATCTGGATCAGCATGGCCGCGATAGGGGCTAAAATTATCAT
>CAZPXL010000101.1:0-2689 GCA_964591005.1 uncultured Eubacteriales bacterium | reverse complement strand
GTCATTTTAATTGCGATTTTATCGCTGTAATAATATCCGATAAGGTTCATAAACAGGGCTATGATGAAGAACAGCATCGCGCCCGAACTGCCGCCAACAGCGTTACCTATCAGCACCAGCAGCACTGACAGGAAGCCCATCAAGAGCCATGCTTTCAGATTGTTCACTCTTAATACCTCCGTCAAAAACATGGAAAAAGTTTTATATACTGTTGTATTATATAATATTATCCGCCCGTTTTCAAACAGCGTACAGGCCAAATATGGCTCACAGGGCCGAAGGATGTTGATTTGGCGGGTAAAATACTGGTATAATTAATGAGATTTTTATAGACCGGTTTTTTGCGAAAGGAGTATTGGCTTGCTCGATTTTGATAAGCAGTTGGAAGTTATAAAAAGAGGCACAGTTGAAATTATTCCGGAGGCAGAGCTGACGGACAAGCTGAAGTTATCTATTAAGGCCGGAAAGCCGCTTACAATAAAGCTCGGACTTGACCCCACCGCGCCGGACATCCACCTGGGCCATACAGTGGTTTTACAAAAACTCAGGCAGTTCCAGGATCTTGGGCACCAGGTCATATTAATACTTGGCGACTTCACCGCCAGGATCGGCGACCCCACCGGCAAGTCTGAAACGCGCAAGCAGCTTACAGAGGAGCAGGTGCTGGAAAATGCACGTACCTATGAAAGACAGATTTTCAAGATCCTTGACCGGGAAAAAACCAGGGTGGTTTTTAACAGCCAGTGGCTGGCCCCCCTGAATTTCACCCAGGTCATTGAACTTGCCGCCAAATACACCCTGGCCCGGATGATGGAAAGGGATGACTTTGCCAAACGCTACAAAGAAGGTCTGCCCATCAGCATCCACGAGCTGTTCTACCCGCTGATGCAGGGTTATGATTCAGTTGCGCTCAATTCTGATGTCGAGATTGGCGGAACAGATCAAAAGTTCAACCTTCTAATGGGCCGCACACTGCAAAAGGAGTACGGCCATTCCCCCCAGATAGCGGTGACGATGCCCATTTTGGAAGGGCTGGACGGGGTCCATAAAATGAGCAAAAGCCTTGGCAACTATATAGGCATTGATGAACCCCCGCGGGAGATGTATGGTAAAACTATGTCCCTGCCGGACGATATGATGGTCAGGTATTTTGAGCTCGTCACGGCGGTATCTCTGGAGGAACTCCGCGCTATTGAAGCAGGCCTTAAAAACGGTGACCTGCACCCGCGGGACGTGAAAATGAGGCTGGCCAGAGAAATAGTGACTCAGTACCACGGCAGCGAACAGGCCAAAGCTGCCGAAGAAGAGTTTATAAGGATGTTTCAGCAAAAAGACCTGCCGGACGAAATTCCTGAATTCAGGCCAGCAGCAGACATGCTGGATACTGTATGGCTGCCCAAGCTGATGGCGGCCGCCGGCAGCGTCAGCAGCACCAGCGAGGCCAGGCGTTTAATCCAGCAGGGCGCGGTAAAGGTTGACGGAGTTAAAGTTGACGATCCCAACATTAATATAAAACCAGCCGCGGGCATGGTTGTTCAGGTAGGTAAAAGAAAATTCTTTCAAATAAAAATATAAACAAAATAATAATCACTTTGTAATAAACATTAAAGCGCTGTGGGCGCTTTTTTTGTTTAGGTTGCTATCATTTTTAGGGCCGCGACATAAATTATAAACGGGTACATTTGACCTCGGCGGTATCCTGGTATATAGCCCAGTAAGGGGAGGTGACAGATTTGTTCAAAAAAAGGCGAAAAAGAAAAACTGTTTTTAGCATCGTTTTTATAAATATAATAATAATCGGGATTATTATATCTGCCGATTTAGCGCTGAGGGATGCGTTTTTCAATATTGCCGAAGTCAGGGCGATCCAGCTTGCCACCGAGACGGCCAACAAAGCCTTGCAGCAGGAGGTCGCCAATGAAAACCTTCAATATCAGGACTTCATATTAATTCACAAAGACAGCGACGGACGTATCGTATTGATGCAGGCAAATACAATAAGGGTGAATAAGTTTGCCGCTGATACCACCCTGGCTGTGCAAAAAGCACTGGAAGATTTGAGTTGGCAGTCATTCGGCATACCTGTCGGGCAAGTTTTTGGGATTCCGTTGTTAGCCAACCTTGGGCCCAAGATAAAATATAATATTCTGCCGGTCGGAGCGGTCAGGGTTAATGTGGTTGATACATTTGAATCTGCCGGTATAAATCAAACGCGCCATTCGATCTACTTGAATTTTGACACTAATGTCCGAATTGTCATTCCTTCCAAGGGGGGTGTAGCTGTCGTAGGGATGCAGGTGCCTCTGGTTGACAGTATCATTGTCGGCAATGTGCCAAGTACCTTTGTCAGTGTGCCGGGCGGCATCTTGAACAGCGGTCTGTTAAAATGATAATTTTATTTTTATTTTACAAAAAAAGGTGAATAATATTCCAGGTCGTTAACACAGAATATAAAAGAATTAAAAACATGTAATATTTTGCGCCAGGGTGCTTGACAAAAGACGACCCGATATGGTAACTTAATAAACGTTGTTGTCATATCTAGCAGGCAACGGAACCACAAATTACCGGTTGACCGGAGCGCTAGAAAAAGATACAATAGTCATTGTCGCCGCCAAAAAGGCGCCGGCAAAAAGAGTCTCCAAGGTCTTTGAAAACTAAACAGTGGATGGATGTAAGAAACACATGA
>CAZPXL010000100.1:5364-7551 GCA_964591005.1 uncultured Eubacteriales bacterium | reverse complement strand
GCGACAGCCTTCATCAAAACAGATCTCAGGGCGCCTTCCTCCAGGGCGAAAAGTCCTGCCGCGGTGGTTCCGCCGGGAGTCGTTACCATGTTCTTTAATTTCGCGGGATGCTCCACAGATTCAAGGACCATTTTTGCGGCGCCAAGCATGGTCTGGGCAGCCAGTTCCCTGGCGATATCTCCCGGCATTCCAAGGCGAACGGCGCCGTCAATAAGGCTTTCCAAAACCAGGTACATGTAAGCCGGACCGCTGCCGCTCAAACCCGTAACACAGTCCAGCAGCGATTCCGGAACCTCCACTGCTTTCCCCGCCGCGTTTAAAATAGCCATGGCTATCTTTATGCTTTCCGCTCCGGCGTGCTTGCCTGCGCTGACCGCGCTAGCGCCCTCTCCCACCAGGCAGGGTGTGTTCGGCATCACACGTATTACCGGTACTGGTCCTTCAAGATAGGACTCAATAAGGCTTATTGTAACACCGGCGGCTATAGAAATAAAGACCTGGGCCGGCTTTGCCACAGCCGCTATTTCCTTTAATACAGATGCAGCGACATACGGCTTTACGGCAATAATCACAATGTCAGCTTCACTGACGACAGCCCGGTTATCAGCCCTTGTGTTGATTTCCAGTTTTTGTTTGAGCGCCTCAAGCCGCACTTCACTGATATCACTGATGTAAATATCAGACGGCGCTACCAGGCCGGTGCGCAGCAGGCCGGTAACAAGCGCCTCACCCATGGCTCCTCCGCCTAAAAAACCTATTTTCCGCCCCCTTAAAGGCATAATATTAACCACCTTATGTAAGTGTTAAAAACGCACATTCGAAAACATGCCCTTCCCTTTATCCTGCTCTTTATAGTCGCTGGAGATGTCCATATTATTGGGCACAAAGAGGAAAATGCCGTTGCCGACCTTCTGCATGCTTCCATTTAAAGCATAAGTCGCCCCGCTTATAAAGTCAACCACCCGTTGGGCCAGCTCAGCTTCAGCCTGTTCCAGGTTAATAATTACAGGGCGCCTGTTTTTGAGGTTGTCGGTGATACCTTTTGCTTCCTCAAATGATCTGGGCTCAATTACTACAACCCGCACCTGGCGCTGGGCGTGCATACTTATAACGGTGCCTTTTTCTTTGTCTTTGTCTTTTTCTTTTTTCTTCAGCCAGGACTGCTCTTCACGCAGTTCTTCACGGACGTTTTTTTCTTCTTCTTCTATAACTTCTTCTTCAAAACCCATAAAGTTAAGCATCTTGTCCACAATTTTCATGAAGACATCAAACCTCCTTGATTAACATTACTTGATTAACATTATAATTTATAACTTGTATATAATCCCGTTCATTTTACCGGCATCATTCATCCGGTGAACGCCCGGGGCCTTTCCAAAGTAATCGTGAATCACGTTTTAAACCTTAATGTCTCCGGCCGAATAACGCAGTGCCGAGCCTTAAAACATTAGAGCCTTCCTCCAGGGCGACTTCAAAGTCCCCCGTCATGCCCATGGACAAAATATCCATCTTTATTCCCTTAATATTGCCTTTCAGCGCCTGTGACAACTCTGCCGTCTGCCGGAAGACATAACGGACCTCCTCCGGGTCATCACATGCCGGGGCAATGGTCATCAGGCCACACAGCTCCAGCCCGGGCAGGGCGCCCGCATCACGCGCAAAATCTTCGGCCTCGGCCGGGGACAGCCCGTACTTGGTGGTTTCCCCCGCAACGTTAACCTGGATCAGCGCCCTGGCGGCAATACCGGCCTCACAGGCAGCCCTGCTGATTGCCACAGCCAGGGGCCAGCGGTCGAGGGAGTGTATCAAGCTGACCTTATCTATAATCTTTTTAACTTTATTAGTCTGCAGATGGCCGATAAAATGCCATTCTATATTATGGTTAAGCACAGGCTGCTTAATTAAGAGCTCCTGCACCCTGTTTTCTCCCAGGCTGGAGATCCCAAGGGTAAGCGCCTCTTTAATTATTTCGACGGGTATCGTCTTGGTTACCGCCACCAGTTTTATTTCTGCCGGATCACGGCCCGCCCGGATGGAAGCGGCACTGATGCGTTTTCGAACCCGGTCCAGATTTTCCTGCAAACTCATTGTTGCAACACACCTTTATTCTACTGACCAGCCTTCCCTGATCAGAACCGGATTGCTCACAAAACGGGTACCCTCGCTGAGCCCGTCTCCTGAAACAGC
>CAZPXL010000100.1:0-5264 GCA_964591005.1 uncultured Eubacteriales bacterium | reverse complement strand
GCCATATATGCTTACAGGAGAAAGGTTATCGATTATTTTAAATACAGGCTGCCCTTTTTCAACCTTAACACCGTCAGAGACCGGCTTCTCACTTATTTTATCTATTTCCGGCATTTCCATTACACCGATGTTTGAGGGGGAAAGGACACTTTCCAGACCGTCCAGGTGACAGCATAAAATACCTGTTGTATCTGTGAAAATGTCAAATGTTACTTCCCCGATATCCTGTACCGAGGTAACAACTTCGGCAGCTTTCGCCCCCATTTCAAGCCGTTTGCCGTCACTTTCCACCAGGTGGAGCCTGCCGTTGGCCGGAGACATAACCACCTTCTCGTCTTTAATCAAGATGCCATCCAGCGTTGTTGTCCGGCTGACTGTCTGTTGTGAGAGGATCTGCAGCTTTGAAAAAGAGGAAACAAGAAAAAGCCTGCTCGAAATAATTACTAATAAAAGCAGCAACGCGGCGAACAAAAAATTTTTAAACTGTTTTTTCGGCCTGCGCCGCTTCTTTGTTGAAGACATGGGTAAGCCGTTGTTATTTATCATTATATACTAAAACCATTAATTTCCCCTCAAGTGGCACTTAATTCGACGGTGTGAAAGCCAATTCCTGCGTAGACCTGCCAGCCCTGGCCCTTTTTTTAAGAGTACAAGTTATTTGCATATTTTATAATTATATCTACACCTGCCCGGTTTCTGCAAGAGGAAGCTGGAATGAAAACGTGCTTCCCTTGCCGACCTTGCTTTCAACCTGGACCTTGCCTTTATGGGCATCAACAATGTGTTTGACAATTGAAAGGCCCAGGCCGGTGCCGCCCAGTTCCCTGGAACGGGCTTTGTCAACTCTGTAAAAGCGTTCAAACAAACGGGAAAGGTTTTCCGGCGGAATACCGATTCCGTTATCCTGCACGTCTACCTTCATCTCACCCTGGTCAACCCCGGCGCTGACGCGGACGGTCCCTCCAGGCTGGGTGTAATTTACCGCATTGTCGATCAGGTTGAGAAGTACCTGCCTGATCATGTCCGGGTCACCGTGCACGAGCGGAAGCTCAGCAGGCATGTCAAGGTTTATGGTCAGGTTCTTTTCGGCGGCCCGGGGCTGTACAATAGCAACAGTGCGATTCACAAGGTCATTAATGTCAAAGGCCTCAAAGTTTGGCACAAACTTGTCTTCCTCTATCTTTGACAGGTTCAGCAGTTCGTCAATCAACCGTGAGAGCCTCTCAGCTTCCTTGTTGATTATTAACAGAAATTTCCTTGCGGTATCCTGTTCCTCACACGCCCCGTCTAAAAGAGTTTCGGCGAAACCCCTGATCGATGTCAGGGGGGTTCTCAGCTCGTGAGAGACATTGGCCACAAACTCGCTGCGCATTTCCTCATATTTTGTCTTGTCAGTCACGTTCCTTAATATAGCCACTACTTCTCCCATGTCCTCGCCGGTACTGATAGGAGTCACGTAAACCACAAATACCCGGCGGTCCGGGGTTAAAACCTGGATCTTTTTCTTAATAGATATCCCGGTATCAAGTGACTGGTGCAGCAGTTTTTCCAGTTCATAATCACGTATTACCCTGATAATGTTTTTGCCTTTACTGGCTTCGTTTGTAATTCTAAATAGTTTCTCCACCACGGAGTTCAGTACTATCACCCGGCCCCAGTTGTCCATAATGATTACGCCGTCGGACATCCCGTTAATAATAGCCTGCAGCCGTCCCCTCTCCGAATTGAGGTGTTCGGTTATTCTCTTTAAACGCTTGGCCATACAATTGATTGCACGCGCCAGATCGCCTATTTCATTTTGCGGGTAAGTGGGCATATACTGTTCAAAGTTTTCGCCGGCCACACTTTCAGCAACAGAAGTTACTTCTTTTAACGGGTTTATTAAACTGCTGTATAAAATCCAGGCCAGTGTCAGGCTGCAAAAAAAAGATACGATTACAAAAAACCAGAGGCTTATCAAGTTTAAATTATAAAGCTTGGCCAGCCCTATATATACAACAAACAGGAAAAAATAACTGGCAACCGGCCTCCAGCCGATATTCCTGAGAATCCTTAAGAATATTGGCATTTGTCAGTCCTCCTTAAAGCGGTAACCAACCCCGCGCACAGTCTCAATAAGTTCGGAGATCCCCGGTTCAGACTCAAGTTTCTTCCTGATATGCCTGACGTGGACGTCAACAGTACGGGAATCGTCAGGATAATCGTAACCCCAAACCTGTTCAAGCAGCTGTTCCCGCGTAAACACTTTACCCCGGCGCCGCGCTAAAAAGCGCAGCAGCTCAAATTCCTTTTGGGTGAAGTCCTGCTTAACGCCACTTAAATAAACAGCATATTTTTCCTCGTCTATAACCAGCCGCCCGATTTCCAGATTTTCATCGGGAAGCTTTTCTTTTCCCCGGTTTTCGCCCGGGTTAGACCTGCGCAGCCGCGCTTTGACTCTTGCCACCAGTTCCCTTGGGCTGAACGGCTTAACTATATAATCGTCTGCGCCCATTTCCAGCCCCAGCACCCGGTCAAGTTCCTCAGCCCTGGCGCTGAGCATAATGACCGGAATAAACCTGGTGTCCTGATCCTGCTGAAGCTCACGGCATACCTCGAGGCCGTTCATCCCCGGCAGCATAACGTCCAGAATGATCAAATCCGGTTTCTCGCCGCGGGCCAATTCAAGACCGTGGTCGCCGTCCAGGGTGGATATTACCTGAAAGCCCTCCCTCTCCAGATTGAAGCGGACCAGTTCCAGTATATTCTTCTCGTCTTCCACCACAAGTATTTTGGACATCCCCATATCTCCCTTTCGAATGAGAACTATTTTAGCATTATCAACGACGCCATCCGGCCGGTCCTGCCTTTCTGGGCTCGGTGCGAGAAAAACAAATCACTATGGCATGAACTGCATAAACGCGCTGTCACTATGTTCACAGGTTTAAGGCCCGCTTCCAGCAGGGTCAACCTGTTGGCCTCCCATAAATTCAAATTCCACTTTCCCTCAGCAACAGTTTCGGCAACCTGCCGGCAGTCGTTAAAAACCTCCTGGAACCGGCTCATAACCGGCTCGTCTACCTCATAACAGCAGGGGCCGATGGAAGGGCCTACACCTGCCAGGCAGTCGAGGGGGTCAGTGCCGAAAGATTGGGCCATTCTTTCCACTACCTTCAGCCCTATCTTAAGTACCGTGCCCTTCCAGCCGGCATGAGCCAGCGCCGCGACCTTCCGGACAGGGTCAAGCAAAAAGATGGGAACACAGTCTGCATAATAGCTGGAAAGGGGTACGCCGCGCAGCCCTGTGATCAGTGCGTCAATATCCGGCAGAGAGTCTTCATATGAAAGGGCGCCCTTCCCCATATCGCCTTCTTCCACCACCCTGATCCCGGCGCCGTGCACCTGTCTGCCCGCGACCAGGTGGAGCGGGTTTATTCCAAGGGCCCTGCAGGCATATTCCCTGTTTGCCCGTACATTGAGATCATCGTCTCCAACATTAAAAGAAGTGTTAAGGCTGCTGTAAAAACCTGTACTCACGCCCCCCACACGAGTGGTGAAACCATGAGTAACCAGGCCGGACGAATCCAGGTGAGGGAAAGTATAAAATGTTAAACCACCTTTAGGGGCGATCGGACACAATTCTCTGATTCCTCCCCTCTGCCGTTATTTTACCTTGTTAATAATGTTTTGGAGTTCGGAAAGCCCTTTCAGGATCTCTTCCCGGCTTGCGTTGTCAATGCCAGAGGCTAAAAGCTCCTGGAGCCTGGTTGAAATGGAATCGTATAATGTCCTTACGCTGTCTTCCGGGACGGCCCTGGCCCCTTCAGGAAGCAGCTCGACAACCTGCTGAAGTTCCGGAACAGTAACATTCAAGCCATGCTGCGATCTCAGAAGATCTGCCAGGGCGGCTGAAGATTCAGGTTCACCGTGAACAAGAAAGATTTCCCGCGGCGGCCTCTTGAAATTCTTAACCCATTCAACCAGTCCCGCCTGGTCGGCATGGGCTGAATAACTCTCAATAAACCTTATATCGGCTTTTACCGCGATTTCGTCACCAAAGATACGGACTGTTTTCTGACCGTCGAGAATTTGCCTTCCCAGGCTTCCCTCCGCCTGGTAACCGACAAACAGCACCGTGCTCTCCGGACGCCACAGGTTGTATTTAAGGTGGTGTCTGATCCGGCCGGCTTCGCACATACCGCTGGCTGATATTATTATGGCCCTGTCGGCCTGGTTCAGAGCTTTTGATTCCTCGGCAGTTTTGGTGAATTTAAGCCCTTCTATCTGAAGCGGATCTTCCCCTTTTTGAATCAAGCTGGCTGCTTCCTGGTCAAATACTTCATGGTGCTTCCAGAAGATCTCCGTAGCTGCCGTGGCAAGGGGGCTGTCTATATAAATCGACATGGCCGGCATCCTTTTTGACTTCATCAACAGGTATAAATGATAAAGAAGGTCCTGTGTGCGCTCGACGGCAAACGCCGGTATGACCAGGTTGCCTCCTTTTTTATAGGTTTCCCAGATTACGCTGTGTAATGATTCCATTTCTTTTTCTTCTTGGTCATGCAGGCGCGCCCCATAAGTCGACTCCATGATCACGTAGTCAGCTTCATCAATATATGATGGATTTTTTACAATAGGACGGTCCTTATTGCCAATATCGCCGGAAAACACCAGCTTTGTATCCGAACCGTTCTCCTGTACGCATATTTCAATCATGGCTGATCCGAGAATATGGCCCGCGTCTACGAAGCGCACTCTTATATCAGGAGTAAGCTGGATTATTTCATCATACATGACAGGCTTGAACTGGGACAGGCATTTATATGCCTCGTTAACTGTATAAATAGGTTCTATGAGGCTCCTGCCGGCACGGCGGTTCTTGCGGTTTTTCCGTTCGACCTCCATCTCCTGGATGTAAGCGCTGTCCGGCAGTAGGACTTCACAAAGCTCAACAGTGGGCGCAGTCGCATAAACCTTACCTTGATAACCATATTTGATCAGCTTGGGAATCAAACCGCTGTGATCTATGTGAGCGTGAGTTAATAAAACATAATCCACGTTGCGCGGCGATATTTTAAAATTTTCGTAATTTCGTTCTCTAATTTCTTTCCTGCCCTGATACATGCCGCATTCGATCATGATCCTGGCATTGGCAGTTTCCAATAGAAAGCAGGAGCCAGTTACAATTCCGGCCGCCCCCATAAATTGTAAATGCATTAAGACCCTCCTATTCGCGCTTTTTAGTAAAAACAATTCCTCCTAACTGATCAAAACCCTCTTTTTTT
>CAZPXL010000099.1:0-7593 GCA_964591005.1 uncultured Eubacteriales bacterium | reverse complement strand
GGGCGTAAACAGCGTCATGGTCGGCGGTCACAGGATTGAATTCCCGTTTGGTAAACCGGCGCAGCCAGGCCAAGGTCTTTTCGTCCGCTTCCATCAGCCCGGCCTTGGCCCCCATCTCTATAGCCATGTTGGAAATGGTAAAGCGGGCCTCCTGTGACATTGCCGAGATAGCGTCCCCCACATATTCGGTTGACATGTAAGTAGCCCCGTCTGCTGTTACATCTCCTATCAGATAAAGGATAAGGTCTTTGGAGTAAACACCCGCCGGTAGAACCCCGTTGCAGACAAACTTTATAGTTTCCGGCACCTTAAACCACATCCGTCCGGAGATCATACCGCCGGCCAGGTCGGTAGAACCAACCCCGGTGGAAAAAGCGTTCAGGGCGCCGTAGGTACAGGTATGGGAATCGGCGCCTATGACCAGGCACCCGGGACCCACCTCTCCGCTCTCAGGCAGGACCTGGTGGCACACTCCTTCACCAATATCATACAGGCGAAAACCCCTGGCCCCGGCAAACTCTCTCATCAATTTGTGCAGGGCGGAAACTCCTTCATTCGGGCTGGGCGCGCTGTGGTCAATCACGAAGGCAACATGAGACCTGTCAAAAACCTCCGCGCCTCCCATGTCGTTAAAAGCCCTGATAGCCAGGGGGGCGGTGCCGTCCTGTCCCATGACATAATCAACACCGGCCACAACGATGTCATTTGCATACGCTTCCTGCCCGCTCTTTAATGACAGGATCTTTTCTATAATCGTCCGGCCCAATTTAATCCCTCTTTCCAAAAAAGTCTTCGTAGATATACATTAATTCCTTGTCAAAAAGCGGCCTTTTGATTGAAACCGTGTATGAACGAATTTTAGGCAGCAGATCAGAGGCCTGCTTGTCGGTCAGGACTATGCCGAACTCGGCGAATTTACTTTTTAAAGCAGATGTGCCGGAATGTTTGCCGATGACAATCTGGCGTAAAAGGCCCACTTCTTCAGGATGAAAAGCTTCGTAAGTCTTGGGGTTCTTCTGCACGCCGTCAGCGTGAATACCAGATTCGTGAGCAAACATATTCTTGCCCACAATAGCCTTCCACCTGGGCAGTTCCCTGCCCGAAGCCCTGGAAACGTATTCCGCCAGTTCCAAAAACATTTCTGTTTTAAAATTAAGGTCTACGTTATAGAGGTGCTTTAAGGCCATGACGACTTCTTCCAGGGCGGCGTTGCCCGCCCGCTCGCCGAGGCCTAATACGGTTACCCCGATATACCTTGCCCCCCCTCTGACTCCGGCCAGGGCGTTGGCCGTGGCCATGCCAAAGTCATTATGGGTATGCATTTCGATATCGATATCTACCGCCTGCTTGATCTCCTTAATCCGTTCAAAAATCGTGAACGGCTCCATGATGCCGACGGTGTCGCAGTAGCGCAAGCGGTCTGCCCCAGCATCCTTTGCAGCCCTGGCAAATTCAATCAGAAAATCCCTGTCCGAGCGGGAGGCGTCTTCAGCATTAACTGAAATCTCCATCCCTTCTTTTTTAGCAAAGAGGGTAGCCTGCGTCATCTGTTCCAGGACCCTTTCCCGGGTTGTTTTCAACTTGTGCTTGATGTGGATATCGGAAGTGGAAATTGAAATGGCTACCGCGTCCACGCCGCATTCTATGGAAGCTTCAATATCTTTAATAACGGGGCGGTTCCAGCCCATTATGCTCGCCTTTAAACCGGTCCGGCAGATGGCCCTGATCGCCTCTTTCTCGTCTCCGCCCATAACAGGCACGCCGGCCTCAATCTGCTGAACTCCCAATTCATCCAGCAGTCTGGCAATCCGGACCTTTTCCCTGTTGGCAAACACGACTCCCGCCGTCTGTTCCCCGTCCCTCAGCGTAGTGTCCACAATAATTATGTCTTTGTTCATTATTTATCATCCTTCAACTGATTAATTATTAAATTTAATGCGAGGCAGCATTTGGTATGTATTATAAATAGTATCACAAAACCTTGCGACAAAGAAGTTGAAAATATTTGGTATTTATACTTATTACCAATAAAAGAACCCTCAGGTTCAGCATTATTATCCGCCGTCCTTCGGGCTCTTGTCTTGCCTGGTTGTTCCGGGCGGCGTAGATACCCCTCCGCCGGCTTTCTTTTTTACACTAATATTTTTTTTGGGTTTTTGCTTTTCCGCTTCACCGTCAGCTTTTCCTCTTTGCCTGTAGGACTCGAATTCCTGCTTAAAAAAGACCATCCACATGATAGCCAGGGCGAAAGCGAAGCTGAAATAAATCTCCCAGTTATTAATTAACCAGTCCATGGCCTTATTCGCCTCCGATCAGTTTGATCGTTATGTGGGCAGCTTATTTAAAGTTTTTCTCTCAACAGTTTGTTGACCATTTCAGGGTTAGCCTTGCCTTTTGTGGATTTCATCACCTGGCCGACCAGAAAGCCCAGGGCGCGCTCCTTGCCCGCTTTGAAATCCTCCACCGGCCCGGGGTTCCTGGCCAGTACTTCATCAACTATGGTTACAATAGCGCTCTCATCGCTGATTTGGACCAGGCCCTTTTCTCTAACGATAGTTTCAGGGTCCTTGCCGCTGGCAAACATCTCTTCAAAGACTGTTTTGGCGATTTTGCCGCTGATAGTGCCCTTGTCGATCAAACCCAGCAGGGACGACAGGTTCTCCGGCGTGATTTTGCATTCGGTTATTTCTATGCCGCTCAGGTTCAGCAGCCTGGTGAGATCGCCCATGATCCAGTTGCTGACCGCTTTAGGGTTCGGGCAGGACTTTACACATTCCTCAAAATAGTCAGCCAGTTCCTTGGTGTTGGTAAGGATCGCGGCGTCATACCCCGGCAGCCCGTACTCTTTTATATAGCGCTCCCTGAGCTGGTCAGGCAGTTCCGGCAGGGAAGCGCGGATATCTTCCACCCACTGCCTGTCTATGTGCATCGGGACCAGGTCGGGGTCAGGCAGGTAACGGTAGTCGTGAGCGTATTCCTTACTGCGCAACGACAGGGTTACCCCTTTCCCTTCATCCCAGGTCCTGGTTTCCTGGACGATCTTCCCGCCACCCTCAAGTGTTTTGATCTGCCGTTCAATTTCATATGCAAGTGATCTCTGGAGGGCTTTAAAAGAGTTGAGGTTTTTTATTTCAGCTTTAGTGCCAAACTCTTCCACCCCCACCGGCCGTACCGATATGTTGGCGTCACAGCGCAGGCTTCCCTCTTCCATCTTGCAGTCCGATACACCGGTGTAAAGAATAACGGCCCTGAGTTTTTCGATATACTGGCGGGCCTCTTCCGGCGAGCTCAGATCCGGTTCAGAGACGATTTCAATCAGGGGCACCCCGGCCCGGTTGTAGTCCACCAGAGAGAACGGTGTAGTGGTGATGGTGCCCTGGTGCACCAGTTTGCCGGTGTCCTCCTCCATATGAAGGCGGGTGATGCCGATTTTCTTCGGCCCGTTATCCGTTTCAATTTCCAGGCAGCCGTGCTCGGCTATTGGCAGGTCATACTGCGAAATCTGGTAGTTCTTGGGCATATCGGGATAATAATAATTCTTCCGGTCGAATTTTGAGAACTCCGCTATTTCACAGTTTAGCGCCAGGCCAGCTCTTATGGCATACTCCACCACCTTTTTGTTGACCACGGGCAGGACCCCCGGCAGTCCCAGGCAGACCGGACAAACATGGGTATTGGGGTCGCCTCCGAACTCGGTGGTGGAATCACAGAATATTTTCGACCTGGTTTTAAGCTCTATATGCACTTCCAGGCCTATTACCGTTTCATACTGGGGCAAAACTTTTAACCTCCTCTGATTTAAAAACAAATATCACATGATTTACAAGATTTTAAAGATTTACAGGATTTTAAAACATAATATTTTGATTCTTTTAGCTTAATAATGATGTAATTAATAATTACATAAATCTTAAATCTTTATTTCTTAATTAATCTTGTTAATCTTGCTAATCCTGTTAATCCTGTGAAAATAATTTTTACAACTCCGAAAACTGTTTATGATAATCCGTACTCTGCTCAAAGGCGTACGCCGCCCGCAGCAGTGTTCCCTCGTCGAAGTGTTTGCCCATCAACTGCAGGCCAACCGGCATCCCCCCGGCGAAACCGCAGGGTACTGACATCCCCGGTATGCCTGCCAGGTTTATTGAAATTGTGCAGATATCAGACAGGTACATCTGGAGGGGGTCATCCGTTTTCTCGCCGATGCGGAATGCTGTCGTGGGTGAAACCGGCGAAAGAAGCAGGTCGTATTTTTCAAAAGCGCGGTCAAAGTCCTCCTTGATCAGGGTCCGCACCTTGAGCGCCTTCAGGTAGTAAGCATCGTAATATCCCGCTGAAAGCGCGTATGTCCCCAGCATGATCCTCCGTTTGACCTCATTGCCGAACCCTTTGCTGCGGGTCTTTATAAACATGTCGACTACATCTTCAGCACCTTCGGCGCGTATGCCGTAACGCACCCCGTCGTAGCGGGCCAGGTTCGAGCTGGCCTCGGCCGGGGCAATTAAGTAATATGTGGACAGGGCGTACTCAGTATGAGGAAGGCTGGTATATTCCACTACGGCGCCCAGGGACTCCAGTTTCTCCATGGCTTTTAAGATAACGCCGCGCACTTCAGTATCTATTCCTTCCGCCATATATTCCTCAGGCACACCCAATTTCATTCCCCGGATATCGTCATTTAAAAATCCCGTGTAATCACTCACCTGGTATTTGGCCGAGGTAGAATCAAGCGGGTCGTAACCGCAGATTGCGTTAAGCATCAGGGCACAGTCGGTAACATCCCTGGCAAAAGGCCCGATTTGGTCCAGGGAAGAAGCGTAAGCAATCAGGCCGTAACGGGAAACAGCGCCGTAAGTGGGCTTCATGCCGACGACACCGCAAAACGAGGCCGGCAGCCTGATGGAGCCCCCCGTGTCCGACCCCAGGGCGCACACGGCTTCACCGGCGGCGACTGCGGCAGCGGACCCGCCGCTGGAACCACCGGGTACCCTGCCGGTATCCCACGGGTTCCTGGTAGTAAAAAAGGCTGAGTTTTCAGTGGAAGAACCCATCGCAAATTCGTCCATGTTGGTCTTGCCGACCATCGCGGCGCCGGCGGCGTCCAATTTTTTTACAACGGTGGCACTGTAAGGCGGGATGAAATTGGACAGGATCTTCGAACCGGCCGTGGTCAGAATACCGTCGGTGCACATGTTGTCTTTCACCGCCACGGGGATACCGGCCAGGGCAGGAATATTTTCACCGTCCCTGATCTGCCGGTCGACCGCCCGGGCCCGCTCAAGAGCAATTTCCTTTGTTCTGGTAATAAAAGCCCCGATTTTATCTTCGACAGTCTCAATCCTGTCATAAACAGCTTTGTTTATTTCCTCCGCCGAAATTTCTTTTTTTATTAAAAGATCGTGAATTTCATGTGCGGTACGCAGAAAGAGCTGCAATTAATTCGCCTCCCAAAATGTCGCAGGTTGTCCAACCCGGGTCCTGGTTTTTTCATGACTAAACAATTTTCGGCACTTTAAAAAAGTTATCGTCCCGGTCAGGACAGTTGGCCAGGGCGTCTTCACGGGAGATATGCTGGCCTACCCAGTCCTCGCGAAAAACATTTTTCAAGGGCAGCACATGGGCTGTGGGCTGCACATTTTCCGTATCAAGGCGCTCGAGAGATTGGAAATGTTCCAGAATGTCATTGAGCTGCTTCGTGTACATGTCCCGTTCCTGCTCGGTTAATTCGAGCCTTCCCAGGAGGGCAACATGATCAACATCTTCTTTTGAAATCAAAATTTTCACCTTCTCCATTAACAAACTATATAAGCAGATTTTGATTAAATTAAGGTTAACTTGGTAAATATCTTCAATATTATATCATAACGCAGATATGTTTCAAATATGGGGAGAACAGGACTCACTTTTTGACATTGAAAACTGAAAATTGCAAGGCACTGCCGGCACAAATAATTGTATTCAACATAAAACGGCGGGATAAGTCCCGCCAGGTAGAAATGACTACATTAACATATTTAATTCACACCGGTTAAAGACTTGAACTCCTTTTCATCCAGTATGGGTATGGCCAAAGAAATCGCTTTGTCATATTTTGAGCCGGGTTTTTCACCGGCCACCACATAATCGGTGCCTCGGCTGACGCTTGAAGATACCCTCCCTCCCAGCTTTTCCACTATTTCCTGAGCTTCCTGGCGGCTGAAGCTCTCCAGGGCGCCGGTCAGCACAAAAACCTTCCCCGCCAGAGGCCCCCCGGCGCCTCTATCCTTGTCAGCACGGGTATTGACGCCTGCCTTCACAAGCTTGTCGATGACCTGCCGGTTTTGCGATTCCGCAAAAAAGGAAACAATGCTGGAAGCAATCTTGGGCCCGATTTCGGGAATCGCCGTCAGTTCTTCTTCCCTGGCGCCCATCAAAACCTCAAGCGAATGATAGTGCTGTGCCAGGATCTTTGCCGCCCTCTCACCCACGTGGCGGATCCCCAGGGCGAAGATCAGCCTTGACAGGGAATTTTTTTTGCTCGCCTCTACAGCTCCCAACAAATTCTGAGCTGACTTCGGCCCCAGTCTCTCAAGCCCTACAAGATCTTCATAACGCAGGCTGTACAAATCCGCCGGGTCCCTTATAAGCCCGCCCGTCAGGATCTGGGCCAGCACGGCCGGGCCCAGTCCGGCAATGTCCATAGCATGGCGTGATGAGAAGTGGATTAATCCCTCCCAAAGCTTGGCCGGACAGGCCATGTTCGTGCAGCGCACCGCCGCCTCGCCTTCGGCCCGCACTACCCTGGAGCCGCATGAAGGGCATTCCGAAGGCATTGACCAGACCTTTTCATCGCCTTTCCTTTCATCGGGCAGGGCGGCAATAACCTCGGGAATAATGTCTCCCGCTTTTTGAATCAGCACCCTGTCGCCGATGCGGATATCTTTTTCGCGTATATTATCTTCATTATGCAAAGTGGCCCTGCTTACCGTGGTGCCGGCCACCCGCACCGGCTCCATTTCCGCAGTGGGAGTAAGTGCGCCTGTGCGTCCCACCCGCACAAAAATATTCTTAATTGTTGTAACCGCCTGCTCCGGCGGAAACTTATAAGCTATGGCCCAGCGCGGACTTTTCATGGTCGCTCCCAACCTCTGCTGCTGGTCAAGGGAGTTGACTTTTATCACCAGACCGTCAACCGCGTAAGGCAGTTCAAAGCGGCTGGCCTGCCAATCCAGGCAGTATTTGACAACCTCGTCCATGTTATCAAAGTGGTGGAACTCGTTGACCCTGAAACCTAGTTCCTTCAAAAGAATCAAAACATCGCTATGATCCCTCGGGTCAACTCCCTCGCTGAAGCCGATACCATAAACAAAGAGGTTCAAACGGCGCGAAGCTGTTATTTTCGGATCAAGCTGGCGCAGAGTCCCGGCCGCGGCGTTGCGCGGGTTGGCAAAGAGAGGTTCTCCTGTTTCCTCCCTGGTCTCGTTCAGGCGGGCGAAAGAGTCCTTCGACATATAGGCCTCTCCCCTTACTTCCAGAGCCGGCACGGGTTTGCGCAGCCTCAGCGGCACACTTCTTATGGTCTTTAAGTTTTCGCTGATATCTTCACCTGTGGCG